>VGEH01000016.1 GCA_016869375.1 Alphaproteobacteria bacterium
GAACACGAAGATCCTCGGATAGCGGAACTCCCATGCCCGCTGGCCTCCTCCTCCAGCAAGCATCTTGAATCACATCGCGACAGGCTTGGGAATCCCCGTCGATTCAGACAGATCGGAAAATGCTCTAAATCAAGGTTCCCTGCTCGGCCGCCGTCTTCGCCGGCTTTCGCTTCGTCGCTTCGCCATCGATCGTTGCCGTACGCTCGCCATCGGCGAAGCGAAGGCTGATCTTCTCGCCCGGCTTGAGCGCCGCGGCCTCGGCCACCGGCGCACCAGCCTTGTCGCGGACCAGCACGAACCCGCGCTCCAGAACACGCTCGTAGGAGTAGCTGTCGAGAAGCTTGCCGAGACGACCAAGGTCGGTGGCTGCCTTGTCGGTCACCTGCTCGCCACAACGAGCAAGCCGCCGGCCGAGATCGACCGACCGCCGGCCTCCTTCCGTGATCGAGGCCAGGATCGGTCCAGGCTTCAAGTGCAGAGCTGCGCGTTCAAGCCGGCGTTCGCGCTCGACGTGCGCACTCCCTTCGACCACGACGAGTCGGTGCAGGAGGATTTCGAGGCGATGGCACGCGCCCAGCACCATCTCGCGCGGGCTCAGTAGCCGGGCGCTGAGGCTCTCCACCTGCATTTCGCGGTCGCGGATCAGCCGCGGCAACGCCAGACGCAGCCGCTCGGTGCGGTCGTCGAGACGCTGGGCCGCGGCACCGAGAAGCTGGGCAGGATCGCCGAGGCCGCGGCCCAGGCTCTTCAGGTGTTTCTCCTGGTCGTCGAGGCTGCGCTGCATGCCGCCCGCGAGCCGGGCACCGAGATCGGCAAGGCGAATCGCGAGCTCGGCGCGGACCGGAACCGCACGCTCCGCCGCTGCCGTCGGCGTCGGCGCGCGCCAGTCGGACGCGAAGTCGATCAGCGTCGTATCGGTCTCATGCCCAACGGCGGAGATCAGCGGGATCTCGGAAGCGGCGGCGGCGCGCACCACCGATTCCTCGTTGAAGGCCATCAGGTCTTCGAGCGAACCGCCGCCACGAGCGACGATCAGGAGGTCCGGGCGCGGGATCGGGCCGCCGGCCTCGATCCGGTTGAAGCCCTGGATCGCTGCCGTCACCTGCTGGGCCGCGCCCTCGCCCTGCACCAGCACCGGCCAGACCAGTACGTGACGCGGGAAGCGGTCGGAGAGGCGGTGCAGAATGTCGCGAATCACCGCGCCGGTCGGCGAGGTGACGACCCCGATCACCGTGGGCAGGGCCGGGATCGGCCGCTTCCGCTCGGCATCGAACAGGCCCTCGGCAGCCAGCCGCTTGCGCCGATCCTCGATGAGCTTGAGAAGCGCGCCTTCGCCGGCGAGCTCCATCTGCTCGATCACCATCTGGTACTTGGAACGGCCGGGATAGGTGGTCAACTTGCCGAGGCAGATGACCTCCATGCCGTCCTCGGGCTTAACCCCGAGCCGGGCCGCCGTGCCCTTCCAGCAGACGGCGTCGAGAACGGCATCGGCATCCTTGAGCGCCAGATAGAGATGGCCCGAGGCGGCACGCTTGAAGCCCGAGATCTCGCCCCGCACACGCACGCGATCGAAAGCCTGCTCGACCGTGCGCTTCAGCGCGAAGGAGAGCTCGGAAACCGAGAATTCCGGCAGGTTATGAGTCGTCTCCGACATGCCCCGATGATATAGGACGCGCACCTCGGGCGGGAGGGAGTGAGGCATGCGTATCCTGGTCGTCGGCAGCGGCGGACGCGAGCATGCGCTGTGCTGGAAGCTGGCCTCGTCGCCGCTCTGCGACGCGCTTTTCTGCGCCCCCGGCAATGCCGGAATCGCCGCTGAAGCCACCTGCGTGCCGGTCGCGGCGATCGACCTCGACGGCATCGTGGCTCTCGCCAAGAAAGAGCGAATCGACTTCGTCGTCGTCGGCCCTGAGGACCCGCTCTGCCTCGGCATGGTCGACCGGCTGGAGGCCGAGGGCATCCGCGCCTTCGGACCGAGCAAGGCAGCCGCCGAGCTCGAAGGTTCCAAAGGCTTCATGAAGGACCTGATGCGGAGCGCCGGCGTGCCCACGGCCGCCTATCAGCGCTTCACCGATGCCGAATCGGCGCGCGCCTATGTGCGCAGGCAGGGCGCGCCGATCGTGGTCAAGGCGGACGGCCTCGCCGCCGGCAAAGGCGTGGTCGTGGCATCCACGGTCGAAGAGGCACTCGACGCCGTCGACCAGATCCTCGGCAAGCGGCGCTTCGGCGCAGCTGGCGCCGAGCTCGTCATCGAGGAGTTCCTCGACGGCGAGGAGGCGAGCCTCTTCGCCCTCTGCGACGGCAAGACCGCGCTGCTCCTCGGCGTCGCCCAGGACCACAAGCGCGTCTTCGACGGAGACAAGGGGCCGAATACCGGCGGCATGGGCGCCTACATGCCGGCGCCGATCCTCGATGACGCCGGCGCGCGCGGCGTCATGCGCGACTTCATCGAGCCGACGCTGAAGGCGATGGCGGCGGCCGGGCGGCCCTTCACCGGCATCCTCTATGCCGGGCTCATGGTCGGAAAGAACGGCCCGAAGCTGCTCGAATACAATGTCCGTTTCGGCGACCCCGAAACCCAGGTTCTGATGATGCGGCTGCGCTCCGACCTGCTGCCGGCGCTGATCGCCGCCCGCGACGGGGAGTTGGATCAGGTCGATCTTCGTTGGCATGCCGACACCGCGATCACCGTCGTCATGGCCGCCCGCGGTTACCCCGAGGCCCCGGAGAAGGGCTCCGAGATCCGTAACCTCGACGCCGCCGGCAAGGAGCAGGGCGTGGTGATCTTCCATGCCGGCACCAAGCCTGTCGACGGGCGCATCATCGCCAATGGCGGCCGCGTGCTCTGCGTCAGCGCCGTCGGCACCGACCTGAAGCAAGCGCGCGAGCGCGCCTACCGGGCCGTGAGCGCCGTCGACTGGCCGGAAGGCATCTACCGGACCGACATCGCCGCCCGCGCGCTTCCGCGCTAGCGCCGCTCTCGGAAGAAGCGCCTCAGGAGCTCGCCGGCGCGCGTCTCGTCGATGCCGCCGACCAGCTCCGGCCTGTGGTGGCAGGTCGGATGGTCGAAGACGCGGGCGCCATGCTCGACGCCGCCGCCCTTCGGGTCATAGGCACCGAAATGGACGCGGCGGAGTCGCGCGAGCGCGATCGCCTGCGCGCACATGGCGCAAGGCTCCAGCGTCACATAGAGATCGCAGTCGGGCAGCACTTTCTCGCCGCGACGTGCCGCAGCAGCGCGGATCGCCAGCATCTCGGCGTGAGCGGTCGGATCCTTGATCTCCTCGACCCGGTTGCCTGCCGCGGCGAGCACGGCGCCAGCCGCATCGACGATGACGGCGCCGATCGGCACCTCGCCGCGGGCGGCGGCGGCCTCGGCTTCGGCGAAGGCGAGCTGCATGGGGGACGGCGACGGCATGGGCGCATCATTGCATCAGGGCCGACCGGGCGCCTATACCCTGAAGCACCATGGCCAAGACCGCAGACAAGGAACGCATCGCCAAGCGCATCGCCCGCGCCGGCCTCGCCTCGCGCCGGGATGCCGAGCGGCTGATCCTGTTCGGCCGCGTCAAGCTCAACGGCGAGACCCTGACGACACCGGCCGTCACGGTCGGCCCCGACGACGTCATCCTGGTCGACGACAAGCCGCTGCCCGACATCCAGCCGCCGCGACTCTGGCGCTACCACAAGGCCAAGAGCGTGATGACCACGCACCGCGATCCGGAAGGCCGCCCGACGCTGTTCGACGCGCTCCCCCCGGGTATGCCGCGCGTGATCTCGGTCGGACGGCTCGACTACAACTCGGAAGGTCTCATCCTCCTGACCAATGACGGCGGGATCGCCCGCAAGATGGAGCTGCCGGAGACCGGCTGGACTCGGCGCTATCGCGTGCGCGTCCATGGCCGCGTCGACCCGGCGCGGCTCGCCGATCTCGCCAAGGGCGTGACGGTCGAAGGCGTGCGCTACGGGCCGATCGAGGCGGCGCTCGACCGCGAACAAGGCACCAATGCCTGGCTCACGCTGGCCCTCAAGGAAGGCAAGAACCGCGAGGTGCGTCGCGTCATGGAGTATCTGGGATTGCCGGTGACGCGTTTGATCCGCGTCGCCTATGGGCCCTTCCAGCTGGGCCAGCTGCAGCCCGGCGAGATCGACGAGGTCCCGAAGAAGGTGATGCGCGACCAGTTGGGGTTGCCGGGACCGAAGCCGGCGGCAGACAAGCCGGCCGCCAGGCCCGCGCCCAAGCGCGATGCGCGTCGTCGGCGGTAGCCTCCGGCGCCGGGCGCTGGTGGCGCCTGAGGGCCGCGACGTCCGGCCGACCTCGGATCGCGCGCGCCAGGCGCTGTTCAACATCCTCGAGCATCACGAGACGCAGCCACTTGCCGAAGCGCGCGTGCTCGACGTCTTCGCCGGCTCCGGCGCGCTCGGCATCGAAGCGCTGTCGCGGGGCGCGGCGCACTGCACCTTCGTCGAGAACCTCGGAACGGCGCTGGTGGCGATCCGCGTCAATCTCTCGACGCTCGGCCTTTCTGGCAAAGCCACGGTGCTCGGCCGCGACGCGCAACATCCGGGCAATGCCTCGGGCCTACATCTTCCGGCGACACTGGTCCTTCTCGATCCACCCTATCGCTCCGGCCTGGCGGGGCCGACATTGACGGCTCTTCGCGATGGCGGATGGATCGGCTCCGGCGCGCTGGTTTCCGTCGAGGTCGCGGCGAAGGAGGACATGGATCCTCCGGACGGTTTCTCGACCGTCGACGAGCGGCGCTACGGCGCGGCGCGGCTGGTGCTGCTGACTGCGCCTTAGCCCATCACCTCGCGGACATAGACCGACTTGATCTTGTCCTTGAATCGCGCTTCCAGCCTGGCGCTCGCGTCCTTCTTGAAGGCCTCGATGCGGGACGGTGTCGGTCGGCCCTACTCGAACAGCTTCACCGCCAGCGGCTGGATAATACCGTTCACGAGCTGCTTGTTCGACCAGATGATACCGCGCGCGGGTACATCGACCGCCTCGATCGCGATCGAGACTCGACCTTCGAAGAACTGGCCGCCCTGGTAGTTGGTGACGGTGAAGGGACCGAACGGCGCGTAGTTGGGCGGCAGCTTCCGCTCATAGGTCATCTCGTCGCTGCCCTTTTTCTTCTTCTTTTCCTGGGCGAAGCCGTCGACCGGAGCCAGCACGCCGGCGGCGAGAATGAGCGAGAGCATCAGGATCAGGAGCCGTCTCATCGCAGTCCTCCTTCTATCTCCGTCCGAACAACCGTTCGATATCGGCGAGCTTGAGCTCGACATAGGTTGGCCGTCCATGATTGCACTGGCCGGCATGGGGTGTCACTTCCATCTGGCGGAGCAGCGCGTCCATCTCGGACGGTGCCAGCCGCCGGCCGGCACGCACAGAGCCGTGGCAGGCGAGCGTGCCGCAGACATCGGCGAGGCGGTCCTTGAGCGACAGCGCCTGGTCGAGCTCCTGCAGCTCGTCGGCGAGATCGCGAACGAGGCCTGAGACGTTGGTCTGGCCGAGCAGCGCCGGTACCTCGCGCACGACCACCGCGCCCTGGCCGAAAGCCTCGAGCACGAGGCCGAGCTCCGCCAGCTCCGCCTGGCGCTCGACCAGACGCGCCGCGCCGGTCTCGCCAAGCTCGATCACTTCGGGCAGCAGTAGGCCCTGCCGCTTGATCCCGCCATTGGCGAGCGATGCTTTCATCCGCTCGTAGACCAGGCGCTCATGCGCGGCGTGCTGGTCCACGATGACGAGGCCGTCCGAGGTCTGCGCGACGATGTAGGTGCCATGGAGCTGGCATCGCGCCGCGCCCAGCGGCTGGACATCTGTCTCGACTGACGGCTCCGGCGCCGCCGGCGGCAGTGATGGGGCGGCCTGCATAAGCGGCGCCTGATAGGCGGCGGCTGCCTCGGTCATGCCGCGCGGCAGCGAGGCCGGCGCGGCATAGCCGCCGTAACCGCCTGTCCGGAACGAGGCGAGCGTCTGTCCGGCGACCGTGGTCGCGGCGCGATGCCCGGCGGCAGCCAGCGCGTGCTTCAAGGCGCCGACGATCAGGCCGCGCACCGAACCGGAATCGCGGAAGCGCACCTCGGTCTTCGCCGGATGCACATTGACATCGACCGCGGCCGGCGGGACCTCAAGGAACAGCGCCAGCACCGGATGACGATCCACGGCAAGGAAGTCCATATAGGCGGCGCGCACCGCACCGAGCAGCTGCTTGTCACGGACGGCGCGGCCGTTGACGAAGAGATACTGCTCGCGGCTGGTCGGCCGGTTGAGCGTCGGCAGGCTCGCATGACCCGTGAGCCGGACGCCGTCGCGCTCGGCATCGATGGTCAGCGCGTTCTCGGCGAAGTCGCGCCCGAGGATCTGTGCCAGGCGATCGAGGCGCGAGAGCGCGGCGGAGAGACGGACCGGCGTCCGCGCGCCGTCGCCGAGCGTGAAGGCGACATGCGGATGCGCCATCGCCAGGCGATGAACCCAGTCGACCGCATGGTCGAGTTCGGTCCGCGGCGATTTGAGGAATTTCAGGCGCGCCGGTGTGGCGAAGAAGAGGTCACGCACCTCGACCCGCGTGCCCTCGGAGAGCGCGGCCGGCTCGACCCCGCCCAGGCGGCCGCCCTCGACCGCGATCTTCCAGCCTTCGGCGGCACCGCGCGGGCGGCTCGCCAGCGTGAGGCGGCTGACCGATGCGACCGACGGCAATGCCTCGCCGCGGAAGCCCAGGGTCGCGATCGACCAGAGATCGTCATCCGGCAGCTTCGAGGTGGCGTGGCGCTCGAGCGCGAGCGCGAGCTCGTCTCGGGGGATGCCGTGACCGTCATCGGCAACGGTGATCAGGCTCTGGCCACCGTCGCGGACCGTAACGTCGATGCGTCGCGCGCCAGCGTCCAGCGCGTTCTCGACCAGCTCTTTGACCGCGCTCGCCGGCCGCTCGACCACCTCGCCCGCGGCGATGCGGTTGACGATCGACTCGGAGAGGCGGCGGATCGGCATGGCGGCGCCTGGCTAGCCTTTCGCCGGCGGCTGCCGCGTCGGTGTCACGCCCTCGGGCTTGCCGACCACCGAGAACATCAGCTTGCCGGGATCGACGAGGCGCTTCGCCACGCGATTGATGTCCCCGAGCGTGATCGCCGCGATCATGGAATTGCGGCGCTTGAAGTAGTCGATGCCGAGGTTTTCCTCCTGCCAGCCGACGAGCGCGCCGGCGATGCCGCGCGAGGTCGCGAAGCCGCGGGCATAGGCGCCGGTCATGTAGAGCTTGGCATTGTCGAGCTCTTCGGCGGTCACGCCCTCGTCCTTCAGCTTCTGCCAGGCTTCGCGAACCAGCCGGATCACCTCGGCGACCTTGGCGTTGTCGGCCGAGACCGATCCCATCCAGGTACCCGAGCTTCGCGGCGTCGAGAGGTAGGTGTAGATGCCGTAAGTGAGCCCGCGGTTCTCGCGGATGTCGTCCATCAGCCGCGAGCCGAAGCCGCCGCCGCCGAAGATATGATTCAGCAGATACGCGGCCATGAAGTCCGGGTCGCTGCGGGCGATGCCTGGCTGACCGAACAGCACCACAGACTGCGGCACCGGACGCTCGATCACGAACAGGTCTCCGGTCGCCGCAGGCGGAACGGACTTGATCTCGGCCGGCGTCGCCTTGGCCGGCAGCGCGCCGAAAGTCTCGTCGAGAAGCCGGGCGACGCTGGCGGCGTCGATGTCGCCGACCACGCCGATCTTGATGTTGTCGCGCGCGATCCGCGCCTTGACGAAGGCGACCATGTCGTCGCGCGTGATCGACGCGATCGATGCCGCGGTGCCTCGCGACGGGCGGCCATAGGGATGCTCGGGGAAAGCCGCCGAGTACCAGGCACGGCTGGCGAGCGTACGCGGATCACGCTCCTCGCGGCTGAGCCCGTTCAGGCGCTGCTGGCGCACGCGCTCGATGTCGTTGGCCGCGAAGCGCGGCTCGGCGAGCGCGAGGCCCAGGAGCCGGAACGCTTCCTCAGCCTTCGCCGAGGGAGCCCGGAAACCGCCGCGGATGAAGTCGCTGCCGGCGTTGATGTCGAGGCTGATCGAGCCGTCTTCGGCCTTGGCGGCGAAGGCCTGGCTGTCATAGGGCCCGGCGCCTTCGGTCAGGAGGTCCATCGTCAGAGCAGCAAGGCCTTCCTTCCCGGCCGGGTCGGCGACGGCGCCGCCCGCGATCGAGATCTCGACGGCGACGACCGGAATGCTGGCATCGCGGACGAACCAGGCGACGAGCCCAGAGGGGCTGCGCACCTCCTGCACCTCCATCGCCTGGACGGGAAGCGCGAGGAGGAGGGAGAACAGGACCAGGATGAAACGCATGACGCTCTCCTCAGCTCGTCGGCTTCGGCAGCATGATCGAGGTGACCGAGGCCTCGGGCTTGATCACGGCGCGCGCCGCGGCGATCACCGCGTCGCGCGTGACCGCCTCGATGCGGCGAGGCCATGCCTCGACGTCCTCGATCTTGCGGCCGATGACGAGGGCGGCGCCGAGCGCCGTGGCCGGCCCGCGCAGCGAGTCGCGCGCGAAGGCGGCGGCGGCGGCGAGGCGCTGCTTGGCGCGCGCCACCTCGTCTTCCGTCGGCCCGTCGGCGAGCAGCCTCTCGATCGCCATGTCGAGCGCCGCCTCGACGTCCTCGACGGTCTTCCCTTGGCGCGGCGACGCATAAAAGCCGAAGCTGCCGGGGCCGATGGTCGAGGCTTCGTAATAGGCGCCGGCCGAGGTCGCCAGCGTCTGGTCGACGACCATGTCACGATAAAGCCGGCTCGTCGTGCTTCCGCCGAACAGCTCCGCTAGCACCTGCAGCGCATAGGCCTGCGCCGTGTCGCCGTAGATGTAGCTCGGCGCCTGATACATGCGCGATAAAGAGGCGGTGCCGGCTTGCTCGCTCTTCATCGTAAGGCGGCGGGCGACGCGCTGCGGCGGCTCCGACGGACGCCAGCGCGCGGGTATGACGCGGGCCGGGATCGGCCCGAAATGCTTCTCGGCGAGCGGCTTCAGACGAGCGACATCGACGTCGCCGGAAACCACGAGGATGGCATTGTTCGGTGCGTAGTAGCGGCGATACCAGGCGAGCGCGTCCTCGCGCGTGAGCTTCTCGATCTCGTGCCGCCAGCCGATCACCGGCAGACGATAGGGATAGTGCTGGTAGAGCAGCGCGCGCGTCTGCTCGCCGAGCTGCGAGGACGGGCGGTTGTCGACGACCTGGGAGCGCTCCGCGAGAATCACGTCGCGCTCGGAGAGCACCTGCTCCTCGGTCAGCTCGAGATTGATCATGCGATCGGCTTCGAGCTTGAGCACCATTTCGAGGCGATCGCTCGCGACCTCGGCCCAATAGCCGGTGTAGTCGTAAGAGGTCATCGCGTTCTGCGAGCCGCCCTCGCGGCCGATCACCCGCGCGTATTCGCCGGGGCCGGTCGCCGGCGTGCCCTTGAACATCAGATGCTCGAGGAAATGCGCGATGCCGCCCTTGCCGAGCGGCTCGTCGGCCGAACCGATCCGATACCAGAGCATGACCGCGACCGCAGGCACGCGCGGGTTGTCGACGACAACCACTTCGAGGCCGTTGGCGAGCGTGAAGGTTTCCGGCCGGTAGACCTGGGCCGATACCGAGTTCGCGAAGCCGAGAACCGCGAGCGCGAGGAGTAACCTGAGAGTCCGCATTTTACCTGGAGCTCCTGGCCGCCTCCCCCGACGCGGCTGCCGTATCAGAAGAACAGACCCTCTAGGAGCCCCTTCTTCTTGCGCTGGATGGTTGGTGTCGTGCCGTCGGTCGCCGGCTTGCCGAGCGCCGAGTTCTCCTGCAGGCGCTGGTTTTCTTTCTGCGCGTCGACGACGACCGCCGTCGGCGGCTCCTTCTTCTGCCAGACCAGCAGGGCATCGATGAACCGGCTGTCGGCATCGGCGAGCTTGGCCAGATCCTCGGTGATCACCGAGCGGATGTTCGGCAGGGACTTGTCCGCGCCGGCCTGCCTGAGCAGGGAGACCTCGGCCTGGCTCGGGCCGGCGGGATCGGGGATCGGCGCCGGACGAAGCGCTGCCGCCTGAGGCGTCCTCGGCGCGCTCTGCCCGGCCCCGCCGACATTCATCGTTGCGACCGGCGTCCGCGGGCTCGCCGCGGGCACAGCAGGATCGACTGGACGCGCCGGCGCTTGGTCCCCTTGGCGAAGAACGGCGGAGCGCGCCTGATCGGTCACCGTCCCTTCCTGGGGCCGCAGGGCACCTGGCTGCGGGGGACGGAGAGCGAAATCGGGCGGAAGGCTCAACGGCGCCCGGCGCACCACGGCGAACTCGTCCGGGGCGTTCTTGCCGAGGCCGAAGGATTTCCGCATCTCCTCGCCACAGCCGGCGAGCAGGGTCAGGGCCGGTAGCAGGGCGAGAAGGGCAAGGCGGTTCGCGCGGCCGAGTCGGAGCATGGTCTAACTATTTAGGCCGGTCAGGGACCTGGGACAAGCGTTCCGGGAGCAGGTTCAGCAGGAGCAGCGTCGCGGCACCGACGGTGATCCCCGAATCGGCCAGATTGAAGGCCCAGAAGTGCCAGCCAGCGGCGTGAAAATCCAGAAAATCGACGACAGCACCGAAGCGTAGCCGGTCTATGGCGTTGCCGACGGCGCCCCCCAGGACAAGGCCGAGCGCCGCCGCGATCAGCCAATTTTCGGCCCGGATCAGCCAGCGCAGCAGGAAGATGACGATGGCGACCGCGACGCCGGCCAGGAGCCAAGGCGCCCAGGAAGAGTCGTGCGCAAGCAGGCCGAAGCTGACCCCCCGGTTCCAGGCCGGCGCCAGGTTGAAGAACGACGTGACCTCGATGACCCGCGGCGGGTTGAAAATCAGTGCCAGCATCCACGCTTTGGTCGCCTGGTCGAGCAGGGCGACAGCGAGCGCGACGCCGAGACCGAGGCGCAGGTTCCTGACCATTGGCGTCACGCTGCCACCACCTCGCTGCAGCGCCGACAGAGCGGCTTGCCGCTGCCGCCGACCTCCGGCAGGACCTTCCAGCAGCGCTCGCAGCGCTCGCCCTCGGCGAGAGCCGGCACCACCGTGACGCCAGCGACATCGGCGAGGCGGAAGGCCTCAGCCGGGCCCTCACCGACGACGAGCTTGGCGCCCGAGGTTATGGCGATCTCGGCGAGGTCGAGCTTGTCGAGAGCGGCCACGTGCTCGGTGGTCGCATAGACCGTCGGCGCCGCCTGCAGCGACGCGCCGATGCGCTTGGCCGCGCGCTCAAGCTCGAGCGCGCCCGTGACGACACGGCGAAGATCGCGGATCTTCTCCCACTTGGCGCCGAGCGCCTCGTCGCGCCATGTCGCGGGCACGGCGGGGAAGATGCGGAGATGCACGCTCTCGCTCTTGTCGTCCGCGACAGCGCTGCCGCGATGGAGCCACGCCTCCTCGGCGGTGAAGCACAGCACCGGCGCGAGCCAGGCCGTGAGGCAGGAGAGGACGCGGTCCATCACCGTCCGTGCCGCGCGTCGGCGAAGGCTCGTCGGTGCGTCGCAATAGAGCGCGTCCTTACGAACGTCGAAGTAGAAGGCCGAGAGATCGACCGCGGCGAATGCATGGATCTGTGTGAACAGCGTGTGGAAGTCGAAATCGTCGACCGACTTCCGGACGATGCGGTCGAGCTCGGAAACCCGATGTAGGACCCAGCGCTCGAGTTCCGGCATGTCCTTCGACGCGACCGCCTCGGACGCCGAAAACCCCTCGAGCGCGCCGAGGAGATAACGCAGTGTATTGCGCATCCGACGGTAGTGCTCAGCCTGATGCTTCAGGATCTCGGGCCCAATGCGCTGGTCTTCGGAATAGTCGGAGCTGACAACCCAGAGGCGCAGGATGTCGGCGCCGAACTTGTCGATGACCTCTTGCGGCGCGGTGACGTTGCCGAGCGACTTCGACATCTTGCGGCCCTGCTCGTCCATGGTGAATCCATGGGTGAGCACCGCATCGTAGGGCGCGCGGCCGCGGGTGCCGCAGCCGACGAGCAGCGAGGAATGGAACCAGCCGCGATGCTGGTCCGAGCCCTCGAGATAAAGCGAGGCCGGCCATTGCAGATCGGGCCGCTGCTCCAGAACAAAGGCATGGGTCGAGCCTGAGTCGAACCAGACGTCGACGATGTCCTTCACCTGCTCGTAATCGTCGGGATTGTAGGCATTGCCGAGGAAGCGCTTCGGATCCGAGGTGTACCAGGCATCCGCGCCCTCCGCCTCGAAGGCCTGGGCAACGCGCTCGACCACGGCCGCGTCGCGCAACGGCTCGCCGGACTTCTTCTCGACGAAGACGGCGATCGGCACACCCCAGGTACGCTGGCGCGAGATGCACCAGTCGGGTCGCTGCTCGATCATCGCATAGAGGCGGTTGCGCCCGCCCGCCGGCACGAAGCGTGTCGCGTCGATGGCATCCAGCGACTTCTTGCGAAGCTCGTTGGCGTCCATCGAGATGAACCACTGCAGCGTATTGCGGAAGATCAGCGGCGCCTTCGACCGCCAGGAATGCGGATAGGAGTGCACCAGCGATCCCTTGGCGACCAGCGTGCCTGCCTCGGTCAGCGCCTTGATCACCGCGCCGTTGGCATCGCCCGGCTTTCCCTCCGGCGTATAGACGCGCTTGCCGGCGAACAGCGGCACATGCGCGTAGTAGGTGCCGTCCTCGCCGACCGTCTGCGGGATCTCGACACCGTTCGCGCGGCCGAGCTCGAAGTCGTCGGCGCCGTGGCCCGGCGCGATGTGGACGACGCCGGTGCCGGCGTCGGTGGTGACGAAATCGCCGGCGAAGACCCGGACGTCGAAGTCATAGCCATGGCCACGCAGCGGATGCGCCGTCACCGTGCCGACGAGGTCGCTTCCCTTGAGCTTGGCCAGCGTCGCGTGGTCGGTGATCTTCGCCGCGGCGAAGAAGGCCGGCAACAGCGCCTCGGCGACGACCAGCCTAGCGCCCGGCTTGATGAAAGCGCCTTCGCCGACCGCCTTCACCGCAACCACGGCGTAGTCGAACTCCTCGCCGACCGCGAGCGCGCGGTTGCCCGGCATGGTCCAGGGCGTCGTTGTCCAGATGACGATCGAGGCACCGTCGAGCTCGGGCTTCGACGGCTTGATGATCTTGAAGACGGTATGGACCGTCGTCGACTTGTGATCGTGATACTCGATCTCGGCTTCGGCGAGCGCCGTCTTCTCGACCACCGACCACATGACGGGACGCGCGCCCTGGTAGAGCCCGCCGTTCATGAGGAACTTGCCGATCTCGCGCACGATCTGTGCCTCGGCGCCGTAGGACATGGTCGTGTACGGGTTCTTCCAGTCGCCCTCGACGCCGAGGCGGCGGAACTCCTCGCGCTGGATGTCGATCCACTTATCGGCGAAGTCGCGGCAGACCTTGCGGAATTCGGCGACCGGCACCGCGTCCTTGTCGAGGCCCTTCTCGCGGTATTCCTCCTCGATCTTCCATTCGATCGGAAGGCCATGGCAGTCCCAGCCGGGAACGTAGTTGGCATCCTTTCCCAGCATCTGCTGGGAGCGGTTGATCACGTCCTTCAGGATCTTGTTGAGCGCATGGCCGATATGGAGATGGCCGTTCGCATAGGGCGGGCCGTCATGGAGGATGAACTTCTCCCGGCCGGCCGAGTCCCGGCGGAGCTTCCCCCAGAGGTCCATGTCCTGCCAGCGCTTCAGGTGCTCGGGCTCGCGCTTGGCGAGATCGCCGCGCATCGGAAACTCGGTCTTCGGCAGGAAGACAGTGTTCTTGTAGTCGGTCTTGGCAGCGTCGTTCATCGTCGGTCTCTTGGAAATCAGGATGCGGCGGCAAGAGCCAGCCGGGTGCGGGCCACGCGGCAGTCCTCGGCGATCTGGCGCTTGAGCGAGTCCAGATCGGGGAACTTGGCCTCGGACCGGAGATAGTCGATCAGCCGCACGCGTAGCGGCTTTTGGTAGAGGTCGCCGGAGAAGTCGAAGATATGGACTTCGACCAGAACGCCACGGTCGGCGACAGTCGGACGAACACCGAGCGAGACGACGGCATCGCGCCAGCGCCCGTCGATCAGCGCCTGTGCCGCATAGATGCCAAAGGCGGGGTGCAGCGTTTCGCCGAGGCGGAGATTGGCCGTCGGAAAGCCGAGCTCGCGACCGAGACGGTCGCCGCTCTCGACCACCGCCTCGATCTCGAAGGGCCGGCCGAGCAGACGCGCGGCAGCACGCACGTCGCCCTCCGCGATCAGATGGCGGATGCGCGAGGAGGAATAGGTCTCGCCCTCCGTGCCTTTGACCGCGGCGACGCGCGTCACGCCGAAGCCCTTGGATACTCCGGCCGCAATCAAGGTCTCGCCGGTGCCGGCACGGCCGCGACCGAAACAGAAGTCATGGCCGACGACCACGTGGCTGACGCCGATCTGGCCGACCAGCGTCCCGTCGATGAATTCCTCGGCGGTCCGCGACGCGAAGCCGCGATCGAAGGTGAGCCTGACCGTGAAGTCGAGACCGAGCTCCGCCAGAAGCCGCCGCTTGACCGGCCAGGGCGTCAGACGAAAGGGCGCCGCATCGGGCTTGAAGACGGCCTTCGGATGAGGCTCGAAAGTGAGCACGCCAGCCGGCTTGCCCGTCGCTCGGGCACGGTCGATCGCGGTGCGGATCAACTGCGCATGACCGGGATGAACGCCGTCGAAATTGCCGACGGCGATCACGCCGCCCCTCAACGGCGGGGGCAGCGCCTCCGGATTCTCGAACAGCTCCATGAACGTCCCTCGGCTGCGCGGCTCTTTGTCGTCCGCCGCCGCCTCCGAAGTCAACGCTTTCGGCCGGAAATTCCCATGTCGGTCAGCCCCTCGCCGGCACCATGACGATCGCCTCGCCTTCGAGGACGACCTGGTTACGAACCAGGCAGACGGTCTGCATGACCACCCGCTTCTTCTCCGGCACGATGTCGGTGATCGTTGCCGTCGCGGAGACCGTGTCGCCGGTCCTGACCGGCGCCTTGAACTTGAGATTCTGGCTCAGGTAGATGGCGCCCGGCCCCGGCAGCTTGGTGCCGAGCACGGTGGAGATGAAGCTCGCCGAAAGCATTCCATGGGCGATCCGCCCCTGGAACATCGTCTCCTTGGCGAACTCCTCATTCAGATGCACCGGGTTGGTGTCGCCGGAAATCCCGGCGAAGAGGACGACATCCGCCTCGGTCACGGTCTTGGCGTAAGACGCGGTCATGCCAACCTTGAGGTCCTCGAGAAAGAAGCCGTGACCGTTCATCATGACGCACCGCGGGAAGGATCGTGCTGCGCCGCAATATAATTGCCCGAGCGCGGCCGAACAAGCGAATGCGCCGAAAATTGCCTAATAAGTCGGGCCGCTTCGGATGTAGCGGTGGCGGTCGGCCGAGGGCACTTTGAAATCCACAATGTCGTGGCCGTGCAGGACCTTGAGCGGGATGTCCGTCCCCGCCGGACCGACGGCGAAGAGGCGCCGGTAGAAGTTTTCAAGGCTGCCGACCGGCTGGCCCGCCACGGACATCACAAGGTCCCCAGGCTTGAGACCGACCTTGGCAGCCGGGCTGTCGGGGGCGACGCGAACGACGAAAACCCGTCCCCGATGCTCCTCGGAGGTCAGGCCGAGCCAGGGCTTCGGCGGGGACTGGGGGCGCCCGTGCTTGACCATCTCGTCGAGGATCGGCTTCAGCCGGTCGATCGGCACGAACATGTTGCCGGGAATAACGCGGTCGCCACCGCGATAGGCGTCGCCGATATAGAGCGAGCCGATGCCGACCAGACGCCCGTCGCCGGCGAAGAGCGCGGCGCCGCCGAACTCGGCGATCGGCGGCGAGGTGAAGATCGCGTTCTCGAGCAGATACTCCCAGTAGCCGGCGAAGGTACGTCGCGAGACCACCACAGCTGCGGTCGCCGCCTTATACCCGCCATGCGTCGCGACCAGTACCTGCTGGCGTTCGGCGAGCTCCGCCGAGTCGCCCAGCTCCATCGGCTTGACCGGGATCGGGATCGCCGTGCGCACGAGACCGAAGCCGGTCTCGTAGTCGTAGCCGACGAGCGTCGCAGAGATCGGCTTGCCCGAAGGTCCCGTCACCTCGATCTCGCTCGCCTCCTGGACGAGATATCCGATCGTGACGATGAGGCCGTCTTCGCGGATGACGACGCCATGGCCCTTTCGTTCGGTGCCTAGCGTGGAGGCGCTTCGAGCCGTCGGCGGCACCTTGACCTCGATGCGGACCACGGTCGCGAGGAGATCGTCGGCAGGCTGCGCCTGCGCCGGCACGACCAACGCAAGAAGGAGAAGAACCAAGGCTAGGCGGAAGAACATGGGGCCTCCCGTCGGTTGGCCGGAATGCTAGACCGATTCCGCCCGCCCGCGCATCAGCCGTCAGTCGCCGGCTTCGACCCTCGCGTCGAATTGTAGTTCGACCTTCACGCCGTCGGGGTCGACGAAGAAGATCTGCTTGCGCGGCCGGCCCGGCACATCGCGGGTCTCAAAGGCGATGCCGCGTGCCTTGAGACGCTGCGACATCTCGGCCATGCCGCGGCAGGCGAGCGCGATATGGTCGAAGCCCTGCTCGTCGGCTTCGCGCCCGCTCCTACGCCTGGCGCCGTCGTCTCCGACCAGGTGGAGAATCGCGCGCCCGCCGGCGTAGAGCCAGTGCCCCGGGAATCCCAGAGGCGGCCTGTCGCCCTCGGTAAGACCCAGGACCTCCGTGTAGAACGACCGGCACCGCGGAAGATCGGCGGTGGTGATGGTGAAGTGGTCGAGACCATCGACCAAGGCGGCTGGGGGCATGTCGAACTCCCGGCAAGTCGTTGGCTTGAGTCCGAATCATGGTAGCTTGGCCGCCGCCTGCCGCAAGCGGCAGCGAAGGACGGGTCTAGAGATGAGCGAATACGTCGAGCGCAAGGCGCGGGACGCGCTGGCCGAGGCCGATGGCGACCGCCGGGCCGCCGCTGAGATCCTCGAGCACTGGTGCAGCAACGACGCCCGGCTCAAGGGCGAGCTGATGCGCCCCTTTCTGCCCAACATCTGCCGAATGGCGATCCAGCGCGCCACCGCGCGCCCGACGAAGGATGCCCGTGCGAAGCTTAAGGGCACGGCCATGGATCTCGTCATCGACGCGCTTCAGGCCAATGTCGGAGGCAAACGCAAGCCGGAGCCGGCGATCCCTCAGCCGCCGCCGAAGCCGGCCGAAGCGTCGGTCAAGCACGCCAAAGCGATGCAGGCGCTGGCGTCGGCCTACAAGAAGAAAAGCTGAGCTAGCTGAGAGAGCCCGCCGTCGCGGTCAGTCGAGCGGCCGGCATTCCTTCGGGCGGGCGCCGAGCATGTTCTCGTACATCGCCTTCAGGTACTTCGGATCGGCGCCGATCGCCTTGGCATTGGCGCGATGCTCGGCGGTCTGCGCGACCGCGGCAGCGACCATGTGCGGCGTCGCCTCGTCAGGGAGGATCATGTAGCCACCCTTCTCGAGGTCGGCGAGAATCGCCTCCGAGGTCTTCGAGAAGCGGCGGTA
Source organism: Alphaproteobacteria bacterium (assembly GCA_016869375.1). Taxonomy (GTDB): domain Bacteria; phylum Pseudomonadota; class Alphaproteobacteria; order SHVZ01; family SHVZ01; genus SHVZ01. The sequence goes on from VGEH01000016.1 coordinate 17,493, forward strand.
GGAGTTGTCCATCATGCTGACCTGCTCCTTCCGGCCGGGGCTGGACGCACGCGCCAGCGCCATCGAAAGGATGTCGGTCATCAGCTGCTGATCGCGCGTGCCAATCCAGGCCTCGACCATGGCCTTCCAGATCGTGCTGACATAGGTGCGGAAGCCGCGCGGACCAAGCAGGCTGCGGTTCGCCTGAAACGAGGAATCGGCCTTGCCGATCATCGCTTCGGCCGGATCACGCGGCGCGATGGCGTAGCCGGAGAGTTCGAAGGACTTAACCACCGTGCTCGCGTCGGGCTTGTACTTTTCCCATTCGTGTCGATCAGGAACGAGCCCAGCATGTCCGCGTGCTGGTTCTGCACGCGGTTCAAAAACTTAGCGAATTCCTTCGCGAATACGTCAACGACGCTTGCATTCGTGAGCTGCGCGCGCATCCACTCGCCCTATTCTGGCCCCGGCGCCTTCTGCGATCCACCCCTAAGTTTCGCTCATATCATGGAAATACCAACAAGTACCACACCTTTGCGGCACCGTCACGCCGGGGCCTGGAAGACTAGCCTGAAGGATCCGTTAGGCGGCCCGTGGGGTTCCAGACCACGGAAGGATTATGATACCGTTCACGGAAATTTGCAGCCGATACACTGGACCTGACAAATGCTGCGTAAGCTCAAGGATATTTCGGGATTGGTAGGCGTTTTCGCTGCCGGCGGGATGGTTGCGGCCCTGATCGCCGGCCTGCTGTCGCGCTAGGACCGGAGCAGACATGCGGATCCTTGTTGTCGAGGACGATCCGGAACTCGGCCCTCATCTCGCCGAAGCCCTTCGCCGCGACGCCTATCAGGTCGAGCTCTCGACCGATGGCGCCGAGGCGCTCGCGCGCGGCGCCGACGACGATTTCGATGCCGTCGTCCTCGATCTCGGCGTGCCGACCGTGGACGGCCTTTCGGTCCTGAAGCGCTGGCGGGCGGAGCGACGCGACATGCCCGTCCTCGTCCTGACCGCGCGCTCGCGCTGGGGCGACAAGATCGCCGGTTTCGAAGCAGGTGCCGACGATTACGTCACCAAGCCCTTCCAAGTCGAAGAGGTGCTGGTCCGGCTCCGGGCGATCCTCAGGCGGACCGCCGGCGGCGCCAAGGCGGTGCTGCGCTGGAACGATGTCGTGCTCGACACGCAGAGCCATCGTGTGACGAACGCCGGCGACCTGGTCCGGCTGTCGGGCCAGGAGTACAAGATCCTCTCCTACTTGATGCGCAACATGGGCCGTACCGTGTCGCGCTCGGAGTTGGCGGAACACATCTACGACCACGCCTACGATAAGGACTCGAACCTGATCGAAGTGTTCATCGGCCGCCTGCGCAAGAAGCTCGGCTCCGACCTTATCACGACGGTCCGGGGCCAGGGCTACCTGATCTCTCATCCGACCGAACGCGGTGTGGCGGGCACTGCCTAGATCGCTGGTCGGCCGGCTCGTCCTGGCCGCCGGAATCTGGATCGTCGTCAGCCTCGTTGCCGCCGGCGTGCTCCTCGATGCGGCGCTGAGTGATCGTGTCGACTACGACGTCCGCCGTGATGCCGAAACCCGCCTGGGTGCCCTGATCGGTGCGACGTCGGTTGGCGCCGACGGCAGGCCGGTGCTGCAGCGCCCGCATGGCGACATCCGCTATCAGGAGCCGCGTTCCGGCGTCTACTGGCAGATCTACGTCCCCGAGGGCGACACGCTACGTTCTCGCTCGCTCGGCAGCGAGACGCTGCCGATGGCGCCGAACCCCGACCCGCTGCAGATCGAAGGCCCCGACGAGCAGCAGCTGGTCGTGCTGACTCGCACGCTCCTGCTACCGGGGGCGCAGGCGCCCTTCACCTTCTCGGTCGCCGTCGACCGCACCGAGGTCGAGGAATATGCGAGCCGCTTCGCCGGATCGGTGAGCGCGGCGCTGGCGCTGCTGGGCGTCGGCCTGCTCGTCGCCGTAGTCGTGCAGATTCGCGTGGGCCTGAGGCCGCTCGCTGCGGTCGGCCGCGCGCTCGGCCAGGTCCGCGCCGGCCAGGCGACCGAGATCGCCGGCAGCTATCCGGGCGAGCTGCAGCCGCTGGTCGACGAGATCAACCAGCTCGTCCGCCACAACGCAACGGTGATGGAGCGAGCCCGCACCCATGTCGGCAATCTGGCGCACGCGCTGAAGACGCCGATCTCGGTGCTCGCCGCGCGCGCCAGCATCGACAAGGGAACGCTCGCCGATGTCGTCCGCACCCAGACGACGATGATGAGCAAGCATGTCGAGCATCACTTGGCGCGGGCGAGCATGGCCGGCCCCGAGGGCGGCGTGTATCGCCGCACGCCGGTCGGCGGCGTGATCGACGATCTCGCCCGCACGCTCGCGCAGATCTACGCGCAACGCGATCTCGAGATCGACGTCGACGTCCCCGACAAGGTGCTGTTCCGCGGCGAGCGCCAGGACCTCGAGGAGATGGTGGGCAATCTGATGGACAACGCCTGCAAATGGGCAGGCAGCCATGTCAGGGTTACGGCCAGGAGCGACGGCGGCCGCCTCGCGCTCGTCGTCGAGGACGATGGCCCGGGCATGCCCGAAGCCTTTCACGGCGAGGCCTTCCAGCGCGGCCGCCGCCTCGACGAATCGGTACCCGGTAGCGGCCACGGTCTCGCCATCGTGCGCGACCTGACCCAGCTCTATGGCGGCCGGGTCACTCTCGGTCGTTCACGTCTGGGCGGCCTCGCCGCGACACTCGATCTTCCGGCGCCAGCTGAGGCAGCCGTGTAACACCGGAAGGAAATGGTGCAGTGAGTCCTTGGAAACCTTGCGTTTGTTTAGGTTCCGCGCGTATTTTGGGGTTTCCAGCAACATCCTTGCAAAGAGTACCCCCGATGCGTCTCCAAATCCTCCTCCCGATGGTATTTGTTCTTGGTATGTTCGCGATTCAGCCGGCCCTGACAAACGCCGCTTACGCGCAGACCACTTCGACCCAAACGATGACGAACAAGCCGGCGGCAAAGAAGACGACCGCCAAGAAGGCGAAGAAGAAGCCGGCGACCAAGAAGACTGCCGCCAAGAAGCCGGCGATGTCGAAGACCTCCTGACCTTCAAGGATCGCCAACGCAAAAAGGGCGGTGCTACTGGCGCCGCCCTTTTCGTTTACGGAGGCGCCTAGCTTTCCTTCGGATCGAGCGCGTCGCGGAGCCCGTCGCCGAGAAGATTGAAGGCAAGCACGACGGCGACGATGGCAAGCCCGGGCCACCATGACATCCATGGCGCCTGCCCGATGAACTGGCGCGCGACATTCAGCATGCTGCCCCAGCTCGGCGCCGGCGGCTGCTGGCCTAGCCCGAGGAACGACAATGCCGATTCGGCAATGATGGCCGCGGCGATTGTCAACGTCGACTGCACCAGCACTGGCGCGACGATGTTCGGAAGCACATGGCGTACCGCGATGCGCAAATGCGGATTGCCCAGCGCGCGCGCCGCCTCGACATAATCTTCGACGGTCACCGCCAGCACCTGCCCGCGCACAAGACGGATAAAGATCGGCATGGTGGTAAGCCCGATCGCGATCATCGCATTGGTCAAGCTCGGCCCGAGGAAAGCCGCCATCGCGATCGCCAGGATCAAGAACGGACAGGCGAGAAGCGCATCGACAATGCGCATCATCAGCGAGTCGACCCAGCCTTTTGCATAACCTGAAAGCAGACCGAGCGGCACGCCGAGCGCGACCGCGATCAAGACCGATATCACTCCGGCCTGCAGCGAGGCGCGCGCACCGAAAATCAGCCGGCTCATGACATCGCGACCGATCTCGTCGGTGCCCATCCAATGATCAATCGACGGCGGCTTCCTCACCTTGAGGAAGTTGGTCGCGATCGGATCGTAGGGTGCTATCCACGGCGCGAAGATTGCGAGGACCAGAAAGATGACAACGACGATCAAGCCGACCATGGCGCCTCGGCGGCGCATCAGCCGCCTCCAAGCGCTTCGTCGCTCGAATGCGGGCTCCTCGGTGTCGACGACTGCGGCGTTCATCGGCTCAACCTCGCATCCGAGGATTGACCAGGAAGTAGATCAAATCCGCACAAAGGTTGAGGAAGATGAAGCCAGTGCCGGTACACAGCACGACACCTTGCACCACGGCATAATCGCGGTTGAAAACCGCGTCGACGACCAGCTTGCCGAAGCCGGGAATGCTGAAGATCTGCTCGGTCAGCACGGCACCGCCCATCAGCTCGCCGAATTGGATGGCGCCCAAGGTGACCACCGGAATGATCGCGTTCCTGAGAGCATGGCGGTACACCACCCGCGGCTCGCGCAAACCTTTGGCGCGCGCCGTGCGGACATAGTCCGAGCGGAGCACAGCCAGCATCGCCGAACGGGTGTGACGCATGAAGATCGCAGCGATGCCGGTCCCAAGCACGAAAGCCGGCATGATCAACGTCGCCAGATTTTGCGAGAGACTTTCGCTCGGCCGGACGAATCCGGAAGCTGGCAGCCAGCCAAGATGCACCGAGAAAAGCAGAATCATCATGATTCCGAGCCAGAAGTTCGGAATCGAAAGCCCAGCAAGCCCGATCGCGTTGGCGCCGTAGTCGATCAGCGTTTCTTTGCGCACCGCCGAGACGATGCCGGCCGGAACCCCGATCAGTATTGCGATCAGCATGGCCATCGCCGCGAGCTCGATCGTCACCGGCAACTTGGCCGCGACGAGTTCGCCGACCGACACCTTGAGGCGGATCGACTCTCCGAGGTCGCCCTGGAGCACCTTTCCGATCCAGATCAGATACTGGCGCCAGATCGGTTCATCCAGGTGATACATCCGACGCAGCTCGGCGATCACCTGAGGGTCGCGCTCCTCCCCGGCGAGGGCGAGAGCCGGATCGCCGGGAAGGAGAAGCTGGAGGCCGAAGACGACGATCGAGATGAAAATGATCGTCGGAATACTGATGAGCACGCGCCGGATCACGTAGGTGAGCATCGCTCCCGTGCTCCGGCGCCGTCTGCTCTTTACCTCAGTTCAGCTTGATGCCAGCCAGCCGGATCAGCGCATCCGGAACCGGCACGAAGCCCTGGACCTTGGGCGACATCGCCCAGAACCAAGTCGGGTGATAGAGATAAACGCGCGGCATCTCGTCGGCCAGGATCTTGGCGATCTTCTCGTAGGCCTGCGCACGCGCCTCGAAGTTGCTGGTCGAGCGGGTCTGTCCCAGCAGCCCATCGACCTCCTTGTTGCAGTAGCGTCCGTCGTTCTGCCCGCCATCGCAGGAAACGAAGGCCGTGAAGTTGCCATCCGGGTCGACGCGGCCCGACCAGCCGATCTGGAAGCCTTCGAACTCGCCCTTCTGCGACATCTGCAGCGAGGTGGCGAACTCGATCTGCTGGATCTTCATGTCGAAGCCCGACTCCTTGACCATGGCCTGGATGACCTGGGCCACCTGCTGCGCCTCGTTGCCGGGCGTTATCATCATGGTGAAGGAGGGGTTCGGGATGCCAGCGGCCTTGAGCAGTTCCTTAGCCTTGGAAACGTCGCGCTTCGGGATCGGCACCGACTTCACGTACCAGGGATTGTTCGGCGGCACCCACTGGTTACCCGGCAGAAACTCGCCGTTGAACACGACTTGGTTGATCGCATCGCGGTCGATCGACAGCTCGAATGCCTGGCGTACCCGCTTGTCCTTCCCGAAAACGCTGTTCTTGCCGCGGTCGGTGTTCGCAACGTTGAGCGTAATGCCCTGGTACCCGAGACCGACCATCGACACGAACTTGAGGCGGGAATCCTTCTTCACATCGGCGACGTCGGTCGCTTGCAGCCGCTCTAACATGTCGATCTGGCCCGAGCGCAGGTTAGCCAGCCGGACGGTGCCATCGACGATCGGCTGATAGGTCACACGATCGACATGATGGTTCGCCGCATTCCAGTGATCCTTGAACTTCTCGAGCACGATGCGGTCCTGCTGCACGCGCTCGACAAACTTGTAGGGACCCGAGCAGACCGGCTTGGCGCCGAAATTCGGGCCGGCATCCTTCGCCGCCTTCGGCGACACGATCATGCCGGCGCGATCGGTAAACTGAGCCATCAGCGGCGAGAACGGAGCATCCATGCCCACCTTGATCGTCATCGGGTCGACGACCTCGATGGTCTTCACGACATTGATCTCGGAGCGACGGAAGGAACCCTGCATGTTCAAGTGCCGGTCGAGCGAGAAGCGCACCGCCTCCGCGTCGATCGGCTCGCCGTCGTGGAACTTGGCGTTAGGACGGAGCTTGAAGGTCACCTGCTTCTGATCAGGCGACCACGACCATTCGGTCGCGAGTTGCGGGACCAGCTTCAGGTCCTTGTCTATGTCGACCAGCTTGTCGCACAAGCCCATGAACACGATACGGCCGACGAAAGTCCTGGCGAGGGTGGGGTCGAGGATATCTGGATCTTCGGCCAGTCCGATCCTCAGATGCTGCTGCGCCGATGCGGTGCTTGCGAGCAGCCCGAGCGCCAGCAGCGAAAGAACAACGCGCTTCATGATCTGTCTCCCGGCGATGATTGCTTGGCCGTGGCTCGCCCCCCGAGGCCACGCTGTCACGACTGTATCGTTCGTAAGACTACCTATCAAGCTGGCCGGAAGGCAGCCTTGAGCCGCTCCAGCCTCGGGTTCTCCGGAAGGCGGTGCGCGTCGACGCCGGTGCCCACCTTATCGGCAATCTCCGGCCACAAATGGCAGGCGGTGGCATGGCCATCCTTGTCGGCGATCAGCGCCGGCTCCTCGGCTTTGCACCGCTCGGCCGCATAAGCACAACGCGTATGGAAGCGGCAGCCGGAGGGCGGGTTGATCGGGCTAGGTACATCGCCCTGTAGCAGAGAGCGTGGCCGCTTGAGCCGCGGATCAGGTGCCGGAATGGCGTTCAACAGCGCCCGCGTGTAGGGGTGGCGCGGTCGCCGGAAAAGCGCTCCCGTCGGTGCCAGCTCGACGATCTTGCCGAGGTACATGACGGCGACACGGTCGGCGATGTGCTTCACCACCGCAAGATCGTGCGCGATCAGTAGGTATGAGAGGCCGAGGCGGCGCTGCAGATCCTGCATAAGGTTGATCACCTGGGCGCGGATCGAAACGTCGAGCGCCGAAACCGGCTCGTCGCCGATGATGACCTTGGGCTCTACCGCGAGAGCCCGCGCGATACCCAGCCGCTGACGCTGGCCTCCCGAGAATTCATGCGGGTAGCGCATGGCGTGGTAAGGCGCGAGGCCGACCATGCCGAGCAGGTCGCGAATCCGCGCGTCCGCCGCCTTGCCGGAAGCGATGCCGTGAAGCTCGAGCGGCTCGCGCAGCATGGCGCCGACCGTCATGGTAGGGTTCAGCGAGGCATAGGGATCCTGGAAGACGATCTGCAGCTCGCTGCGCAGCTTCCGCATCTCCGATCCGGAAAGGCGAAAGACCTCTCGGCCACCATAGGTGACGTGGCCCTGCGTCGGCTCGATCAGCCGCAGGATGAGGCGGCCGGTAGTCGACTTGCCGCAGCCGGATTCGCCGACGAGCCCCAGCGTCTCGCCCTTGGCGAGAGCGAAGTCGATGCCGTCGACCGCGCGAACCTGCCCCACGGTCCGCTGCAGGATGCCGCGCTTGATCGGGAAGTGCTTGACCAGGCCTTCGACGGTGAGGATCGGCTGGGCCATCAGCCGATCTCCAGCGGCGCGCGGATGCAGGCCGCGAGATGGCCCGGCGTCACCTCGGCCAGCGGCGGATCGGCCTCGGCACAGGCGGCGATGGCGAAGGGGCAACGCGCGCGGAAGCGGCAACCCTGCGGCAGCGCGGTCAGGTTCGGCACCTGGCCCTCGATCGCCGCAAGCCTCTCCTGCTCCTGGTCGAGCCTCGGGATCGAGCCCATTAGGCCGATCGTGTAGGGGTGCTCGGGGTTGGCGAACAATGCTGCGGCCGGCGCCCGCTCGATGACTCGGCCGGCATACATGACCAGAACCTCGTCGGCCATCTCGGCAATGACACCGAGGTCGTGCGTGATCAGCATGATCGCCATGCCGCTCTCGGCGCGCAGCTCGCCCAGAAGGTCGAGGATCTGCGCCTGGATGGTGACGTCGAGCGCCGTGGTCGGCTCGTCGGCGATCAGGAGGTCTGGAGAGCAGGAGAGCGCCATCGCGATCATCGCGCGCTGGCGCATGCCGCCCGAGAGCTTGTGCGGATAGTCGTCGAAGCGCCGCTCGGGGCTCGGGATGCGCACGCGGCGAAGGAGCTCGATGGTGCGCTCCTTCGCCTCGGCCGGGCTCACCTGCTCGTGCCGCAGGATCGCCTCGCTGATCTGGTCACCGATGGTGAAGGCTGGGTTGAGCGAGGTCATCGGCTCCTGGAAGATCATGCCCATCCGGTTGCCGCGGAGCCCCTGATAGTGCTCCGGCGCGAGGCCGACGAGCTCCCGGCCCTCGAAGCGGATCGAGCCGCCAACGATGTTGCCCGGTGGGTTCGGCACCAAGCCCATGATCGAGAGCGCGGTCACGCTCTTGCCGCAGCCGGACTCGCCGACGACGCCGAGCGTCTTGCCCTTCTCGAGCGAGAACGAGACGGCGTCGACCGCGCGGAAGCGGCCGTGATCGGTCTTGAACTCGGTCGAAAGGTAGCCGACGGAGAGAAGCGGCGCGGTCACGAGAGCGCCGCCTGGGCCTTGGCGATGACGTCCATGACCTTGGCGCGGTCGTAGATGCCGACCGGGTCGCCTTTCTTGGCGAGGCAGCCCGTGAACGGCAGGTAATGCGTGCGCGCGACGTCGCGGAGCCGGCGCAGCTCGGGCAGCGGCAGCGTGTGATCGTCGACCCTGATGTCGAGCTGCGGATACTCCTCGCCTGCATGGATGACGAGACACGCCGATTGCCGACCACGCTTGTCGCCGCCAGCCGCATCACCGGCCTCCAGCGCACGCAACAGCCGTTCGTCCAGAGGCTGGTCCATACTCGCCTGATAGGCTTTCAGCGTCTCATGGATCACCTGCGGCCCAGCCAGCATGTTGCCGGCGACCGAGACGTTCTCGGCGATCACATGACCACTCCATTCGACGCAGTCGCGGCCGGTATGCGCCGCATTGCTGCCGGCGGCATCGATCATGTGGAACTGGCGCGTCTCGCGGCCTGCATCGGCCTGCGTCAGGATGCGCAGCGCCTCGGGCGCCGGGACGCCCGCTTCCAGCATCTTTATGCCGGTGATACCGTAGAAGGGGTTGACCAGCGCCTGTGTCGAGGCGGCGCCGACCTCGCTCTTTCCGTAAGGGCAGATCGCGCCCACGGCAAAAAACTTGGTGGCAACGGCAACACCGAACGCGCCCGTTTTCGGGTCGCGCACGACGATCGACCAGGTCATGACCCCTCCTGCGCGGCGAAACGTTATCCCGATAGGGGGTACCGCTGCAAACCTTGCCTCGAAAGCCAATGAACGAGACGATGGGCGACCTACTCCTTCGGAGCCTGCCATGTCCAAGCGTCCGCGCATCGCGATCCTCGGCTTCGTGCTCGAAAGCAACCGCTTCGCACCAGTGGTCACACGCGCGGACTTCGAGCGCGTCGGGTACTTCGAGGGTCAGGCGATCCTGGACGAGATCAGGAAACCTTATCCGGCGATCGATGAGAGCCTCACCGCCTTCGCCAAGACGATGGGCGAGTCCGGCGACTGGGAACCGGCGCCGGTGATCTTCGCCAACGGTGCCGCCGCGGGGCCCTGCGATCACGCCTTCTTCCTCGAGCTGATGGCCAGGATGCGCGCAGGGCTCGAGGCAGCGATGCCACTCGACGGCGTCTATTTCGCTCAGCATGGGGCGGCGATCACCACCGAGCACCACGACCCCGACGGGCTGATGTTCCAGATGGCGCGCGACGTTGTCGGCAAAGGCGTGCCGATCATCGCCACGCTCGATCTCCACTCCAACATCTCCGAGCTGATGGTCTCCGCGACGAGCATGCTCTGCGGCTACATCACCAACCCGCATGTCGACATGTGGGACCGCGGCGCCGAGGCCGCGAGAGCGATGCGCGAGCTCCTGGCCGGCGTGCAGTATTTCCCGACCTTCATCCGCCTGCCGCTGGTGGCGCCGTCGGTCACAATGCTGACTGCCCGCGGCCCCTATGGCGACCTGATCAATCTCGGCCAGGCGCGGCAGAAGAAGGAGAACGCGATCGCCAATGTGACGATCATGGGCGGCTTCGCCTGGGCCGATACGCCCGATAACGGCATGGCGATCGTCGTCACCTCGCGCGGTTCGGCCGAGCCGGGCCAAAGTCTCGCGCGCGACCTCGCCAAGTCCTGCTGGGCCGATCGAGAGCGCTACCAGGTGAGGCTGACGCCGCTCGAAGAGGCGATCCGCATGATGAAGGAGCTCAACCGCGACAAGCAGAAGCCCCCGCTCCTCTTCGCCGATGTCGCCGACAATCCGGGCGGCGGCGCGCGCGGCAACACCACCTGGATCCTCAAGGCCGCCCACGACGCCGGCGTCGAAGACACGGCGATCACGCCCTTCTACGACGAAGAGCTCGCAGCGGAAGCGCACAAGCTCGGTTGCGGCACCAGGTTCCATGCCCGCTTCAACCGCTCCGAGACCAACGAGTTCTCCAAATCGTTCGAGGCGGAAGCGATCGTACGCAACCTCTCCGACGGCGTCATCGTCGGTCGCCGCGGCACCGGTGCCGGCACCACGATGAATCTCGGGCCGACGGCGACGCTCCAGGTCGGCGGCATCCGCGTCGTGGTGATCTCGAACCGCACCCAGGCGCTCGACTACGGCTATTTCGAGAGCTTCGGCGTTCCGGTCGACCAGATGCGCTCGCTGGTGGTGAAGTCGCGCGGTCATTTCCGCGCCGGCTTCGACCACCTGTTCACGCCCGATCGTGTGATCGAGGTCGACTGCCCCGGCCTCGTCTCGCCTATCCTTTCCCGATACCCGTGGAAGGGCTTGCCTCGCCCGGTCTACCCGATGGACCCGGATGCCAAGTGGTCAGCGGCCGACTAAGGCTTCCTGAGCACGAGGTGAAAGACATGCCAATGCTTCGGCTTGCCGCGCGCCGTGGCCTCGTCCGACTCCTTCTCTTCGAGCTGCTCGACAATGAAACCTGAGACCAGCCGCTCGACGGCGGCGCGGTCGTGGATCGTCATGCCCGGCTTCCCGGCCCAGCCGTCCTTCGGGCCATAGAGCTGGCCGGCGAAGCGCCCGCCCGACCTGAGGCGCGCTCCGATCCTGGCCCAGGCTCGCTCGAAGCCTGCGGACTCGAGCAGCGGCAGCACGAAGCTGGCGTTTATCAGATCGGCCTCCGGCCAGTCCGTATCCTCGATTCGGGCGACACGCGCCTTGAGCGCCGTATTGTCCAGCATGCCGTCGCGGCGACGGAGACGTGCGACGCCTTCCTCGCTCGAATCGATGGCGAGCACACGCCAGCCGCGGCGCAGGAGTTCGACCGTGTCGCGGCCGTCGCCGCAGCCGAGGTCCACAGCGAAGCCCGGGGCGGCGAACGCGGCGGCGGCCTGCACGAGGGTCGGACGCGGCGGGCGTCCCTTGACGCCCTCGTAGTAGTCCTTGAAGTCGTCGCGCGTGCTATCGTCCGGCGCGTTGGTCATCGGAGGATGAGATCATGGCCGGGCGGGTACGTCATGTGGCCGCCTCCCAGTACAAAACGGTGCCGTGGCGGAACGGCGGCGGCATGACAGCCGAGATCGCGATCGAGCCGGAAGGCGCGGCCGTCGATTCCAAGTTCCTCTGGCGTCTCTCCCTTGCCCGCATCGACCGCGGCGGTCCGTTCTCGCCCTTCGAAGGCTATGACCGTACCATCGCGCTGATAGCCGGCGCCGGCATGGTCCTGAACTTCCGCGAGCGCGGCTCTGCGCGGATCGACAAGCCGCTGCAGCTTCTCGCCTTCTCCGGCGAATGGGCCCCGGGCTGCGCGCTGGTCGAAGGCCCGACGGAAGACCTCAACGTGATGACCGACCGCGCACGTATCCGCCACCAGGTCCAGCTCCTGGAAGCAAGTCCATCCGGAAGGCCCGCCAAGATAGCGCCGACGCTCGCGATCTTCGCGCCGACCAGCGGTCGCGCCACAATCGATGGCGAGGCATTGCAGCTCGGCGAACGCGACACGGTTATCGCCGAGGGCGCCGCTCAAGTGACCTTCGCTTCGGGCGGCCCGGCGCTCTCCATCGGTCTCTTTACGATCTGAGGCCTATCTCGACCCGATCGGCCAGGAGTAGGTCAGCATCAGCGACTCCGCTCCCGGGTTCTTCTTGTTCTTGCCGAGGCCAGCATTGGAGAGGTGATGGAAGGCGATGCCGACGCGGGCATCGTTGTCCATCCGGTACTGTAACGCCGCGCCCGTCCGGAACTCCAGCGTATGACCGAGATCCTTGCCGTTGCCTCGATGGTAGGCGCCGACGGCGGCGCTCGGCGTCAGCACGACACGCTTGTCGAGCCACCAGATCTCCAAGGCGAGGCCGGCATAGCCGTAGGCGGCGCTGTCGGTCGTCGCCATCACGCCGGCCATCGGGCGGAACCACCAAAGGGCCGGCTTGCCGCGCCACTCGAGGCGCGCCTCGCCTGCCGCCCCGTCATCGAGCATGTCGAAGATGCCCATCGAGACGTCGAGCAGGTGGCCCGTCTCCGCCGCGACGGCGGGGCTTGTGGCAAGGAGCGCGGCAGCAGCCAGGGCGGGAGCGATCCGTTTCACTTCTTCGTCCCCCTCTTCGCCTTGCCGGCCTTCGGCTTCCACTTCGCGTACTCGGCCTTCACCGCGTCGCGCGGCGGGTAGAGGCCGAAGATCGAGCGGCCTTCCCAGACCTTCTCGGTGACGAAATGCTCGAATCGCTCCTGCGCCGCGGCGTCCTTGGCGACCTCGTCGGCGAGATGGCGCGGGATCACGACGACGCCCTCCTGGTCGCCGAAGATCACGTCGCCCGGATAGACGCCGACATTGGCGCAGGCAATCGGCACGTTGAGATCGACCGCGTGATGATGGATGAGGTTGGTCGGGGCCGACGGCCCCTGCGCATATGTGGGGAAGGGCAGCGCCGCGATGCCGGGCGAGTCGCGTAGACCGCCATCGGTGACGACGCCGGCAGCGCCCCGCTTCATCATGCGGGTGACCAGGATCGAGCCGGCCGAGGCCGCGCGCATGTCGCCGCGGCAATCCATGACTAGAACATGGCCTGGCGGAATCTCCTCGACCGCTTTCCGCTGCGGATGCTCCCAGTCCTCGAAGACGCCGAGATGGTCGAGGTCCTCGCGGGCCGGGATGTAGCGGAGCGTATAGGCCTCGCCGACCATGACTGGCGCATCCGGGTTGAGCGGCCTCAGGCCGATGAGGAAGACGTTGCGGAAGCCGCGCTTGAACAGCTGCGTCGTCAGCGTCGCCGAGGAGCACTGCGCCAGCAGCTTTTGGGTGTCCGGCTTGAGCGGGGCCAGCTTCCTGGTCATGTCATCACCTTCTCTTCGGCAAAACTGCGGAACCGGTCGGTCGCGCGGAGCAACTGGCTCTTGACGCCAGGCTCGAGCGCCGAGTGACCAGCATCGGGCACGATCACATACTCGGCTTCGGGCCAGGCGCGCGTCAGCTCGTCGGCCGTCACGATCGGGCAAACCATGTCGTATCGGCCCTGGACGATTACGGTCGGAATCCGCCGGATCCGATCGATCCCGGCAAGCAGCCCCGCCGGCGGCAGGAACGAGCCGTTGACGAAATAGTGCGCCTCGATGCGCGCCAGGCCGAGCGCATGGCTGTCGGACGAGAACTGCGCCACCAGCTCCGGATTGGGCAACAGCGTCGAGCAGGCACCCTCGTATCGGCTCCACGCCCGCGCATAAGGCAGATGCACCGCTGGATCGGGATGGACGAGGCGCCGGTGATAAGCATGCAGAAGATCGCCGCGCTCGACCTCGGGGATGGGCTCGGCGAAGGCACGCCACGCCTCCGGGTAGACCGAGCGGATACCGTTGATGAACCAATCGATCTCGCTGTCCCGCGCCAGGAAGATCCCGCGCAGCACGAAGGCGAGGCAGCGCTCCGGATGAGCCTGGCCGTAGGCGAGCGCCAGGGTCGAGCCCCAGGAGCCACCGAACACAACCCAGCGGTCGATCCGGAGATGGCGCCGGAGTTTCTCGATGTCGCGGACCAGATGCGGGGTCGTGTTGTCATCGAGCGAGCCGAGCGGCGTCGAGCGCCCGGAACCGCGCTGATCGAAGATGACGATGCGGTAGACGCGCGGATCGAAGAACCGGCGATGGGTCGGCGATGCCCCGGCGCCCGGACCGCCGTGGAGGAACAGCACCGGGAGCCCGTCGGGATTGCCAGAGACCTCCCAGTACATGACATGGCCGGCGTCGAGGTCGAGCCGGCCATGCGCGTGCGGGTCGATCTCGGGATAGAGCTCGGCTTGGGTCATGGGGCGCGGATCATAACGATGGGACCGCCGGCTTGGCAAAGAACGTGTAGAACCCGCATGATGCCACTTGAAACGCCCATGATTCGCGCTTTCACCCTCGTTGCTCTTCTGCTTCTGCCTGCCCTCGCGGGTTGCGCCGTCAATCCGGCGACCGGCGAACGGAATTTCACCATCATGGGGCCGGAGAGCGAGAACCGCGTCGGGCGGGAGCAGCATCCCCAGATCGTGCGTGCCTTCGGCGGCGCCTATCCGGATCGCCGCGTCCAGGACTACGTAACACGGGTTGGGCGGTCGGTCGCACGCGTGACCGAGACGCCGACCGTCGAGTTCACCTTCACTGTCCTCGACTCGCCGTCCGTCAACGCCTTCGCCCTCCCAGGAGGCTATGTCTATGTGACGCGCGGCCTGCTTGCGCTCGCCTCGGACGAGGCCGAGCTCGCCGGCGTGCTGGCGCATGAGATCGCCCATATCACGGCGCGCCACTCGGCCCAGCGATACAGCCAGCAGGTCGTGGCCGGGCTCGGCGCCGCCGTGGTCGGCGCCATCACCGGATCGGACGACATCGCCGACACCTTCTCCTTCGGCGCATCCACGGTCCTGCAGAGCTACTCGCGCGATCAGGAGTTCGAAGCGGACACGCTCGGCCTCCGCTATCTGGGGCGCGCCGGCTACGCGCTGGATGCCATGGCCAGCCTGCTGGGCAAGCTCGACCGGCACTCGCGCTTCGAGGCCGAGCTGACCGGCCAGCCGGCGGGGCAGATTGACGCGCGCAACATCATGGCGACGCATCCACGCACGCTCGACCGGGTCGAGCGCGCGGCGGCGGTGGCCGGACCCGGCGAGGGTCGGCGCGATCGCGAGACCTATCTCCAGCTCATCGACGGCATCGTCTATGGCGACGATCCCGACCACGGCTTCGTGCGTGGTCAGAGCTTCGTCCATCCTGGGCTCGGCGTCCGCTTCGAGGTGCCGACCGGGTTCCAGCTCGTGAACGGGTCGCGTCAGGTCGTGGCGCAGAGTCCGAACGGCGCGGCGATCGCGTTCGATTCCATCCGCACCGAGCCGATCATGATGACCGACTACATCCGCAACATCTGGGGACGGAGCCTCTCGGTCACCGACGTGGCGATGCTCGAGGTCAGCGGCTTCGACGCCGCAGCCGCGGGCTCGGTCCGCATCCAGGTGCGGCGCGGCCCGCTCGATCTTCGCCTCGTCGCCATCCGCAAGGAGATGACGGTCTATCGCTTCCTGTTCCTGACGCCACCATCCCTGACCCAGCCACTCTCGGGCGAGCTGCAGCGGGTCACGAACAGCTTCCGCCGGCTGAGCCCGAGCGAGATCGCCGCGGTCAAGCCGCAGCGGATTCGCCTGCACGCCGTGCGGCCGGGCGAGACCCGCGCGCAGCTGATCGACTACATGGCGCGGGAGCGCGGGCGCGAGCGGCGCTTCGACATCATGAATGGCTTCGCGGAAGGGGCAACGCCGCCGCCGGGGAGCCTGATCAAGGTCGTCGCCGAATGAGCCTCGAGCTGGCACCTGAGCCGAACCGCCGACGATCCTGGCGACCGCGCATCCCCATCCTGGTCGTGCTCCTGGTCGGCATCGGTGGGCTCGTCGCCGCCGCCGTGCTCAGCGTGCTCGCGATCGGGCTCGGCTCCAGCACGCGCAACACCTACGACCTGCTCGCCGACAAGGCCGATCTTGTCATGAGCTCGGTCGAGCAGCAGATACGCCTCCACCTCGAGCCCGCGCGCCACCAGGCGGAATTCGTAGCGCAAATGGTGGCGGCGCGGGAGCTCGACATCGCGAACCGGGCTCAGCTCACCGATGCGCTCTACGTGGCGCAGGCGGCAACGCCGGAGGTCAACAGCCTTGTGCTTCTCGACACGGCACTGCAGGCGATCATCGTCTCCCGCACCGGTGTCGTTACCTTCCAGGACTGGAGCGACGACGGGATGACGCGCGAGCGCCTGGAGGAGGCAAGCCGGACCAAGCAGGCCTATTGGGGCGAGGTATTGTGGACGCGCCAGCTCGGCGCGTTCATCAACCTGCGTATGCCGCTTTGGCGCGACGGCGCCTTCGTCGGCGCGATCGCAGCGCCTGTCCAGGTCGGTAACCTGTCGCGAACGCTCCAGACTATCCCCGGCGCAACGATCGGCCGTGCGTTTGTCCTGCGCGGTCGCGACGAAGTCCTTGCTCATCCCCACCTTGCCGGTCAGCGTTCGGTCGCGACGGACGAACGCCAGCCTCTGCCGCGGCTCGATCAGGTTGACGACCCAATCCTCGCGCGCGTCTGGGACGAGAAGCGCGCGCCACTCGAGACCCTTCAACGGCGAACCGAGAGCCATTTGGTCGAGGTTGACGGCCGGACCTACGTCTTCCTCACGCGCGAGCTGCGCGGCTTCGGACCGACGCCCTGGATCATCGGAACCTATCTGGATCAGGAGGACGTCGAGCGCGAGCTGCTGCGGCTCCTGAGAGCCCTTCTCGCGGGCGCGGGCGTCCTCGTGGTGGCGCTGATCGCCGCATTCGGCTTCGCCCGCCTGCTCGGACGGCCGATCCTGGCGCTCGCCCGAACCGCGGAAGCGGTCAGGCGCCTTGATCTCGCTTCCGCAACGCCGCTCAAGCGCAGCGTCGTACGCGAGCTCGACGAGGCAGGCCGCGCCGTCAATCAGATGCTCACCGGACTCCGCTGGTTTGAAACCTATGTACCAAGACGACTCGTGAGTAACCTGATCGGCCGGCGGACGACGACGATTGCCTCGGCCGAGCGCCGCGTCACGGTGCTGTTCACCGACATTCGCGGCTTCACGAGCCTGTCCGAGCGGCTGTCGACCGCTGAAGTCGCAGCGCTGCTCAACGAGCACTTCGCGCTGCTCGACCGTATCGTCAATGTCGAAGACGGCATCGTCGACAAGTACATCGGCGATAGTGTCATGGCGTTCTGGGGCGCGCCTGCGATCGAGCCGGATCACGCTGCCCGCGCCATCCGCGCCGCCCGCACGATGATGGAAAGCGTCGCCTCGGACAACCGCCGCCGGAACGCCGATGGCCGTCCGATCATCCGCGTCGCGATCGGCATCCACACCGGGCCTGCCATCGTCGGCAACGTCGGTCCCGCGGGGCGCGTCAACTACACAATCGTCGGCGACACCGTGAACACCGCGACCAGGATCCTCGGCGAGGCGAAGGCGGTCGACGACCCGGCCGATGTCGTGGTGATGGCGAGCGGCGAGACGATCCGTGCCGCCGGCCAGGAGGCGCGCAACAGCCAGACGGTCGGGACACGGCAGCTTCGCGGCCGGATGGAGGCCATCGAGCTCTTCCGCGTCCTCTAGGCGACGGGAACCAAGATCCTGGACGCCGGTTTATCAGGGGCCGAATTCGCGCCCTCGCGAGCCGACGGAGGATCCCTGTGTCGAGCCCGGGACACGTTTATTCGAGCTTTAAGCACGGCGTCAAAGAACTGCCCGACGTCTCCATCGATGCCTACAATCTGGAGAACCGGGATGCCGACGGCTTCGTCGGCGATCGTGCCAGCGGTCGCGCCTTCCGCGCGATCTTCGACGAGCTGAGATCCAAAGTGGCCAAGGTCGGCGACGATCCCTTCGGCGACACCCCGACGGAAGCGCTCAAGAAGAAGACGCTCGACAAGCTCCTGCTGAGCGGTGACCCGCTTGCCGCCGGTATCGTCCACGGCGCGGTCGAGGAGTTCGGCCAGAAGCTGGCCGGCGTCACCCGCCATTTCCTCCGCCTCAAGACCTGGCGCGGCGTCAAGCGGATCTCGATTGGCGGCGGCTTCCGTCAGAGCCGCATCGGCGAGCTCGCGATCGGCCGCGCCGCCGTCATCCTCAAGAGCGAGAAGATCAAGGTCGACCTCGTGCCGCTGCGCTATCACCCTGATCAGGCGGCGCTGATCGGCTGCACCAGGCTGGTGCCGGCCTGGCTGTTCGAGGGCTTCGACGGGCTTCTCGCGGTCGACGTCGGCGGCTCCAACATCCGCTGCGGCGTCGTTGTCCTGCATCGCGACCAGGGCGAGGACTTCTCGGCGGCGAAGGTGGAAGCGTTCGAGCTCTGGCGCTATGCCGAGCAGGATCCCAAGCGCGAGGGCATCGTCGACCGGCTGGTCGCCATGCTCAAACGCCTGCTGCGGAAGGCAAAGAAGAAGAACTTGCGCCTGGCGCCGTTCGTCGGCGTCGGCTGTCCCGGCCTCATCCAGGAGTCTGGAACGATCAAGCGCGGCGTCCAGAACCTCCCCGGCAACTGGTCGAGCAGCCGCTTCAACCTGCCCGTCGTGCTCAAGGAACACATTCCGACAATCGACGAGCGCGAGACGACCGTGGTCATGCACAACGACGCGGTGGTCCAGGGCTTGAGCGAAGTGCCGCGCATGCGCGACGTTCCCAAATGGGGCGTTCTGACCATCGGCACGGGCCTCGGCAATGCCGCCTTCACCAATCGGAAGCCCGCGGGCGAGAAGATTCAGACCTCGAAGTGATCGAGGATCCGGCCCTCCGGGTCGAGCGCGCAGGCGATCAGCGGCCCGCCGAAACCCGAGCCGCCGTCGAGCGTGACGGTGAAGGGTGTCTCGACCAGTCCCGGATGCTGTCGCTCGTAGCCGCGGACGACGCGGGCGAAGTCGCCATAGGCCCGATCGATCTGGGCGAAGGCGGAGCTTCCCCACCAGAAGCTGTCGATTTGCGCGTTCAGCGGCCGCGAAGGGTCGATGCCTGCATGGCAGAAGAGAACGCGGCCGCCTGTCGCCGCGCGCCTGAGTCCGGAAAAGAACGGGTCATGCCCGGGACGCGCCCGCACCGAGTCGCGGATACGGCTGGTCCATTTCCCGATCGTGAGCGCCCCGTCCCGTGCCGCGATGCGCCCCTGATCCGCGGTCGTGCCGTAGGCCGCCAGCGTGGCGCCGACGCCGTGATCGAGCATCCAGGAAAGGACCCCACGCGGGTCGGTCGCGAACTGGAGCTGGAGGAGCTTGTGCCACATCTCCTCCTGGGCGCCGCGCAGATAGGCGAGATCGGAGACGAAGGTCAGGGGGCGCGCGAGGAACCAGAGGCGAAAGCGCAGCAGCTCGTCGATCGTCTCCGCGGCCGCGGCGCCATGCCCGACATAGTTGCCGAGATAGACGAGGCGGTCGTTGGGTCCGAGCCGGCGGGCGAGCTCGGCGTGAAGATGCCCCAGGCGCTCGGCCTCGCCGTGAATCGACGCGACCGCCCAGAGGCGGTCGCCCGATTTAAGCTCTGCGAACTTGTCCCGATCCGACATGCGCCGAGAGAGTAGGCCTCTCTCAGGCCGCGCGCAGCATCTGCTCCAGGCGCTGCGCCGCCGTCTGCTCGTCGATCTTCTCGATCACCGCGAATTCGCGTGCGAGGCGGTCGAGCGCAGCCTGGTAGATTTGCCGTTCGGAATAGGACTGATCCGGCTGCCCAGCATTGCGATAAAGATCGCGTACCACCTCGGCGATCGAGTTGGGATCGCCGGAGTTGATCTTCGCCTCGTATTCCTGGGCGCGGCGGCTCCACATGGTGCGGCGTGCGCGCGACCGGCCCTTGAGCCGGGTGAGCGCTGCCAGCATCTCCTTGCGCGCGGCCAGCTTGCGCAGGCCGGAGGTGCGCACCTTCGCGATCGGAAGACGCAGCGTCATCCGATCCTTCTCGAAGGTGATGACGAAGAGATGGAGGTCCTGGCCCGCGATGGTCTGGGTCTCGGTCTCGACGATGCGGCCAACACCATGCGTCGGATAGACGACATGGTCGCCGGTAGCGAAGCCCGAAGCGCGGATGAGGGTCGCGAGCTTGGCCGACTCGCCGGCCGCGGAGGGTCGGGGAGCGCCGGTCAGCGGCGGCGCCGCCGGTGCCGGCTTGACCACGATCACGGGCTGGCCCGGGACCGCGACCACCGGCGGACGGACCGGCGTGGACGCCATGGTCATCGAGCGCGGCAGCGTCGGACGGGCGGCGCCATTGGTGTGACCCTCGGCCTTTTTTGCCGGAGCCGGGGCCTTGCCGGCGGCCTTCGCCGGCGCCGCCTTGACAGCGGGCTCTGGCTTCTTGGGCGCCGCGCCCTTGCCGTTGAGCTTCTCCGGCGCAGGGCGGACGACAGCCTCGACCTTCTTGGGAGGAACGGCCTTCTTAGTATCCGGGATCTTCTTCGCTTCGACTTTCCGGGCGACCGGCGTTTTCTTCGCTTGAGTCTTAGCCGGAACCGGCTTCTTTACTTGAGTTTTCTTCTTCACCGACTCCGACTTTCCTTGCGTCTTCTTGGTGGCGGGGCGCGCCGCGGACTTCGCGGGCGCAACCGTCTTTCGCTGCTGCTTGGCAGCCGCGGCGGGCTTCGTCTTCTTGGCCACAGGCGCTTTGGCCTTGGTCTTTTTCGTGCTCATTGCTGCTCCAACCCTCTTGCTCGCACGCGCCGAAACGCGGTCACGAACCCCTTCGGCAGAAGTAGAAGCCTCTGCCGATCCCCCTAGTAGCAGTAAAGTGCGGAAAAGAAGCCTGTGCCGAACTATGGCCTAATTCCGCGGCCCCTTTCGTATTCACCTAGAAATTATGTATAGCACAACTTTCCGCGAATTTCCAGATGCGAGCGCCAACCTGTCGCACCACAACGGTAACTCATGCCTCGCAAACCCGTGATTTACCGGCATTTATGCTTGGACCACCGCTACATCTCGGGACGATGATCGACCTCGCCCCCAAATCCAGGGGACATGCTTGCAGCGAGCGCCCAGGTCAGATGGGGTTGACCGCGCCTCCCGTCAACGCTTGGCGGGGTTCGGGCTGAAGAACTTTTCGAACTTGCCCTCGACGCCCTTGAACGAATCGGCGTCGGACGGCGCGTCGCTCTTGCGCGTGATGTTCGGCCATTGTTCCGCATACTGGCGGTTCATCTCGACCCATTTCTCGGCCCCCCCCGTCGTGTCCGGGACGATGGCCTCGGCCGGGCATTCGGGCTCGCAGACGCCGCAGTCGATGCACTCGTCGGGATGAATGACCAGCATGTTCTCGCCCTCGTAGAAGCAATCGACGGGGCAAACCTCGACGCAGTCCATGTATTTGCACTTGATGCAGGCTTCATTCACGACATAGGTCATCGCCGGTCTCCGATGGGCGCAGCTCTTCGCATCCAGTCGAGCTCGGATGCCGCAGGAAGAATCTCAAGGCCGCGTGAAGGCGGCCTCATATACCACCGGTCGGTACAGGTGAAAACGTCGTCCGCTGTCGCAGGGGCGGTCTGATAGGGTCGCCCTCCCATGACAAGTTTCGACCTAGCCCGCCTTCGCGCCGACACCCCCGGCGTCGCTCGGGTGACCCATCTCAACAACGCCGGCGCGGCGCTGATGCCTGCGCCGGTTCTCGGGGCCGTCACCGGCTATCTCGAGCGGGAGGCCGCGATCGGAGGCTACGAGGCGCATGCCGAGGCCGAAGCAGCGCTGGAAGAACGCAGCTACGCCAGGGCCGCGGCGCTGATCGGTGCCCAGCCGCAGGAGATCGCCTTCATCGAGAACGCGACGCGCGCCTGGGACATGGCGTTCTACGGGCTCCGGTTCGGCCCCAGTGACCGCATCCTCACCGGGGCGCATGAATACGTCAGCAACTACCTCGCCTATCTGCAGGTCGCCCGCCGCTCCGGGGCCATGATCGAGATCATCCCCAATGACGAGAGCGGACAGGTCTCGGTCGCGGCGCTCGAACGCATGATCGACAAGCGGGTGAAGCTGATCGGCCTCACCCATGTCCCAACCAATGGCGGCGTGGTCAATCCCGCCGCCGAGGTCGGCCGCATCGCCCGCGGGGCCGGCATCCCCTACCTCCTCGATGCCTGTCAGTCGGTCGGGCAGATGCCGATCGACGTCCGCACCATCGGCTGCGACATGCTCTCGACCACGGGGCGGAAATACCTGCGCGGGCCGCGCGGCACCGGGTTTCTCTTCATCCGCTCCGATTTCCTCGAGCGGATCGAGCCACCGATGATTGACACTCATGCCGCCGCCTGGCCGGCCCGGGACAGCTTCGTGCTCCGGCCCGATGCCCGCCGTTTCGAGAACTGGGAGACGAGCTACGCGCTCCGCCTCGGTCTTGTGGCAGCCATCGACTATGCCATGGCGATCGGACTCGAGACGATCTACCGCCGCGTGCGGACGCTCGCCGAGGATTTCCGCCGTCGGCTCGATGCCATCCCCGCCGTCAAGACGCGCGATCTCGGCCGCGAGCGCTGCGGCATCGTCACCTTCACCGTCGCAGGCAAGCCCGTCGACGAGGTAAACGCCGCGCTCGCCGCGCGGCGCATCAATGTCTCCAAGACGACGGTCAACGGCACACGCGTCGACATGGAGCAGCGCGGCCTCGCGGCAATGACCCGCGCATCGGTCCACTACTACAACAGCGAGGAAGAGATCGCGGCCGCGGTAGACGTCGTCGCCGCGATCGCGCGCAGCTAGCCGCTGTCCGAGCACCAGCTCCGCCAGATGTCCCGGAAGGCCGCCTCGACGGCGCGCGCATAAGGAGCAGCCTGGCAAAGCGGCGAAGCCGAGACGCGCGCCCCGAGGCCGGCGCGAAGAGCTGCAAGCCTTGCCGGATGAGAGGCAAGCGCCCGCGCGATGCGGACATAGTCGTCTTCGTCCTGCGCGACGAGCTCAGAAAGTCCGACCGCGGCAAGCATGCTCATGCCGACGCGACCGACGAAGCACGATCCGGTCAGCGTCACCACCGGAAGGCCCATCCACAAGGCCTCGAAGGTCGTGGTCGAGCCGTTGAAGGGAAACGGATCGAGGGCGATGTCCGCCGCGCCGACCGTCGCAAGATGCTCGCGCGGATTGCGGCTTCCGAAAACCATCGACAACCTGTCCGCCGGAATGCCGTGACGCGCGAACTCGCTCTCGTGGCGAAGACGCGTCGCCGGATCGGCGAAGGCATCGGCATGCTTGAGGACCAGCTTCGCCTGAGGCACGGCCGCCAGCACGCGACTCCAAAGCCCGATTGCCGCCGGGCTGAGCTTTGCCGGGTTGTTGGCAGACACGAAGGTGGTCGCGCCGGGCAGGCCCGGCCGCGGCACGACCATCGGTGCCTCCGCTGGCGGCGTATGCAGGTAGAAGCAAGGAACACGTATCAGCGTCTCGACGAAGGACTCGCGCGTATCGGTAGGATGGAGAATCGGGTCGGTCAGCCAATAGGCGACCTCCGCCATGCCGGATGTGCCGAGGTCATGCGCGCTGACCATGACCGGTGCGGGCCGGAACGTCGCGATCCGAGGACGGTTGTCGCTCGTATGGCCGCCGAGGACGACGAGGATATCGATCCGGTCCCGTCGGATCTGCTCGGCGACAGCGCCGTCATCGGCATGCGCGAGATCGCGCCATAGATCGGCATGATCGCGCAGCCGCGCCGTGACGGCATCGGAAGTCGGAGTCACCGAATAGAGCGCGACCTCCGCTGTCGCCCGGTCATGATAGCGGATCAGGCCTTCGACGTTGCGCGCGACCGGGCTCGCGCGAAAGTCCGCGGAGAGATAGCCGATCCGAAGACGACGCTCCGGATCCTTCTCTGTCGTCGGCGGTGGCGGCGGCACGAGCGGACGGTGCCTATGTCCCCAGCGGATTGCTTCGGCAGCTCTCGCGCGGTTGCCGTCATCCGCCCGATAGGCGAGCGCGAAGACGAGATTGCTGCGCACGCGAATGTCGTCCGGCGCGATGGCGAGGGTCCGCTCAAACAGACCGATCGCCGCTTCCATGTCGCCGCGTCCCTGAGCGAGCAGCGCCTCGTTGTAGACCGCGCGGTCGAAGTCCGGAGCGATCGCGATGGCCGTCCTATAGTGGGCCTGCGCCTCGGATTTCCGACCGACGCGCTCGAGCGCGACCCCGAGGTTGAGCAAGGTCAGCAGGTCGATCCCGGCGAGGCGAAGCGTCCGTCTCAGCGCCGCAATCGCACCGTCGAGATCCCCGGCGCGGAGAAGGCAAAGACCGAGATTGCCGTGGGCCGGCGGAAGGGCAGGCTCGAGCGCGATCGCGCGCCGGACAAGACGGCCTGCGCGTGAAACTTGCCCGCATTCGGCCAGAGCGCCCGATGCGTTGATCGCCGCTCCGACATGCTCCGCCGCGACCGCGAGAACGCGCTCGTACCAACCGCTATCCTGAGCAGCAATCGCACCGAGGAAAAGGGCATCGATATCGGTGGGGGACTCGACGAGCCGCCGGCGCAGGCGTGAGCGCGCCGAGGCGAGCCGGCCCGACGCAAGCTCTTGCGCAATGGAAGCTGGATCGAAGATCGCCGCTTACCTTTCGCCCATGAGCCGATCGATGGCGCGCCGCTCGACCTTGGTCGGACGTCCCGAGCCCGGCTCGCGTGCAGCCAGCGAGGGCGCTCCCTTGGGCCGCGGCCGCGGCGGCGAGAGATCCTCGTAAAGGGTGCGAGCCTCCTCAGCCGGTCCGCGGCGCACTCCCAGTGCCTTGACCTCGATCACCCGAATATGCGGGCCAAGCGGGAAGGTCAGCACATCGCCGACCTTCACGGCCTGGCTAGGCTTCGAGACTATACGGCCCGAGATGCGCATACGGCCATCGGCGCAGAGCTGGGCCGCCATGGTCCTGCTCTTGAGGAAGCGGGCGAACCACAGCCACTTGTCGAGACGGAGCTGCTCTGCCGTCATGGTCGCCTCAACAGTCTTGCCAGCGGAGCGAAGGGCGAAGCCTGGTCAACTGGGCGACCCGGCTTCTGCCGGCGCCGCGCACCGCCGCGGGAGCGTGGCGTGAAAAGCGTGCCCTCGGGGCCGACTTCGGCGCGATAGCCGAGATCGGCGAGCACGCCGGCGATCTCGCCCGGGCGGCACCCGGCGAGAGCGACGAGTTGTTGCGTCGCCAGGAAGGGGCCTTGGGCCGCGAGCTGTCGCGCCGCCTGGGCGAGACGCTCGATCCGCTCGCAGGCGAGCGCGTGACCGCCGAGGACGGCGCGGCCGCTAGCCGCCCAGAACTCCGGCGGCACCGAGGGATCGACGGCTGGCGCGGCTCCTCTCGGCGCTTCCATCGGCGGCCGTCCCGCCGCGACCGACCAGAGCAGCCCAAGAAGGCGTACCGACGCCGGCTTCGCCAGCGACGAGACAAACACATGGTGAACACCGAAGCGGATGCCGAGCCGCGCCAGCGCCTTTCGGTCCTCGCGGCTGAGCGCTGCCACCTGCGCCTCGACCTCGCGGCGCGGAATGGTTCCCAGCCGCTCGACCAGACGGAAGGCAAGGCCGCGCGCGGCGCCGCTGAGCGGCGCATCGCGCATATGCGTCAAGGCCGGCGCCACCTGCGCCACATGCTGAGCGACCCAAGCGGCCAAGCGGCGGACGACACGGTCGCGCTGCGCGGCATCCAGATAATCGTTGGTCGGCATCTCGATACGCGGCTCGATCGCCGTGAGCCCCGGCCCTAGCCGCGCCACCGGCGCGCCGTCCCACAGAATCGACGTGCCCTCGATGCGGAAAGCGCCGTGGCCCGCCTCTGCCAGGCGATCGACGCGGCGCGCGATTTCGCGCGGCACCACGCGCCGCGCCGCGCCCAGGACCGGGCGCGCTTCCGGCTCGTTGCCGACATCCGGGACAAAGCGCAGTCCTTCCAGGCGACCCACGGGGTGTCCTTCGACCAGGACCTCGCCATCGGCACGAACGGCGGCGGTCAGATCCTCGCCGCCGGCGAGGCGCTGGGTCAGAACGGCGGCGCGGCGGTCTACGAAGCGCTGCGTCAGGCGCTCATGCAGCGCATCCGACAGCCGATCCTCGATCGCGCGCGCCTTCTCCCGCCAATGACCGGCATGGTCGATCCAGTCGGGGCGATGCGCGACATAGGCCCAGGTCCGGCAATGGGCGATGCGCTGCGTCAGGTTCTCGATATCACCCTCGGTACGGTCGAGCGCCTGGACATGGCGCGCGACCCAGTCGATCGGCAGCCGTTCCGTCGGGCCGGTCAGATGCCGATAGATCTGCCCGAGCAGCCGCGTATGCGCGTCGGCCAGGATCTTGCGGAAATCGGGGATCTGGCAGACCTCCCAGAGCAGCCGCACCCGGCCCTTGTCGGTCGCCAGGTCCGCGATCTCCGGATCGCGGGCGAGCACCTGAAGCGCCAGGTGATCGTCGGCATCGCGCTTCCGCATCATCAGCGACGAGGGCGGCTTCGCCTCGAGCGAGCGCGAAAGCGCGGTCAGCGAGCGCATGTCGAGATCGCCATTCCGCCACCAGAGACGCTGCAGCGGCTCGAAGCGGTGCTCTTCGATCCGCGTGACCTCCTCCTCGTCGAGCTCGCCCGACTCCCCCGTGGTGCCGAAGGTGCCGTTGGCCATGTGGCGTCCGGCGCGGCCGGCGATCTGCGCGAGCTCGGCCGGAACGAGGCGCCGCGGCGCGCGGCCATCGAACTTCTGCAGCTGGGCGAAGGCGACGTGGTCGACATCCATGTTGAGACCCATCCCGATCGCGTCGGTCGCAACCAGGAAGTCGACCTCGCCCGCCTGGAACATCGCGACCTGGGCGTTGCGCACGCGCGGGCTGAGCGCGCCCATGACCACCGCAGCACCGCCGCGCTGGCGACGAACCGCCTCGGCGATCTCGTAAACATTGGCGATCGAGAAGGCGACCACCGCCGAGCGCCGCGGCAGACGCGCCAGCTTGCGCGGCCCCGCATAGACCAGGGTCGAGAGACGCGGGCGGGTAAGAATCTCGGCGCGCGGTACCAGCTTGCGCAGGAGCGGCCGGATGGTCTCGGCACCGAGGAACATCGTCTCGTCGAGGCCGCGGGCATGCAGGAGCCGGTCGGTGAAAACGTGTCCCCGCTCCCAGTCGGCACAGAGCTGAATCTCGTCGACCGCGAGGAACGAAACGGGCCGGTCGACAGGCATCGACTCGACAGTGCAGACGAAATACCGCGGGTTCTCCGGGATGATCTTCTCTTCGCCGGTGATCAGGGCGACGGTCTTGGCGCCCTTGGCCCGGACCACGCGCTCGTAGTTCTCGCGGGCGAGCAGGCGCAGCGGAAAGCCGATCATTCCGCTGGTGTGACCCATCATCCGCTCCATCGCGAGATGGGTCTTGCCCGTATTGGTGGGCCCCAGGACGGCCGTGATGCGCCCGC
Organism: Alphaproteobacteria bacterium; assembly: GCA_016869375.1. Lineage (GTDB taxonomy): Bacteria > Pseudomonadota > Alphaproteobacteria > SHVZ01 > SHVZ01 > SHVZ01. The sequence goes on from VGEH01000016.1 coordinate 44,996, forward strand.
CGAAGCTTGCCGTCATGAGAACGAACATCGGCCTTCCGGGTCCCGTCTGCAAGGAGGCACATGAGAGGCCTTGCGCGACCAAGGGTCATTCCCATATGAGGCGGCGATTTGACCCTAGCCGCATCGAGAATCGCGCCATGACCGAGACCGCAACCGCCGCCGGCCCCGGGGAGAAGCTGACCTTCCAGGCCGAGGTCAGCCGCCTGCTCGATATCGTCGCCCACTCGCTCTACAGCGAGAAGGAGATCTTCCTCCGCGAGCTGATATCGAACGCCGCCGACGCCTGCGACCGGCTGCGCTACGAGGCCCAGACTCGCCCCGAGCTGGCGACATCCGACAAGCCCTTCGCGATCACGCTGACGATCGACAAGCCGAACCGCCAGCTCATCGTCTCGGACAACGGCATCGGCATGAGCCGGGACGACCTGGTGAAGAACCTCGGCACCATCGCCCGCTCCGGCACCTCCGCCTTCCTCAAGGGCCTGACCGGCGACGCCAAGAAGGATCTGAACCTGATCGGCCAGTTCGGCGTCGGCTTCTACTCGGCCTTCATGGTCGCCGACCGGGTCGACGTCGTCTCGCGCCGCGCCGGCGAGGAGCACGCGCATCGCTGGTCTTCCGATGGCAAGGGCGAGTTCACGGTCACGCTCGCCGAGCGCGATGCCGCGGGCACCGACGTCATCCTTCATCTCAAGGCGGAGGAGGACGAGTTCCTTTCCGACTACAAGATCAAGGAGGTCGTGCGGCGCTACTCGGACCACGTCCCGGTGCCGATCGAGCTTCGCATCGGCGCCGACAAGTCCTCGCTCAATGACGGCTCGGCCCTCTGGCAGAAGTCCAAGAGCGAGATCACCGAGGCGCAGTACAAGGAGTTCTACCGCCACGTCGCCCATGCGATGGACGAGCCCTGGCTCACGATCCACCACAGGGCCGAGGGCACGATCGAGTACACCGCGCTTCTCTACGTACCGACAGCGCGCCCGCTCGACCTCTTCAACCCCGACCGCCGCCACCGGGTGAAGCTCTATCTCAAGCGCGTCTTCATCACCGACGATGCCAAGGACCTGCTGCCGGCCTGGCTGCGCTTCCTCCAGGGCGTGGTCGACACGCCCGACCTGCCGCTCAATGTCAGCCGCGAGCTCCTGCAGAAGAACCCGCTTCTGTCCAAGATCCGCTCAGGGCTGACGCGCAAGGTGCTCTCCGAGCTGACCAAGAAGGCGAAGGACGATCCGGAAGGCTATCTCGGCTTCTGGGAGAATTTCGGCGCCTGTCTCAAGGAGGGCCTCTACGAGGACAAGGACGAGTACCGCGCCGACATCCTGAAGCTCAGCCGCTTCCACTCGACGGTGTCCGACAAGCCAGTGACGCTGGATGAGTACATCCAGCGCATGAAGGAAGGCCAGGACGCGATCTACACGATCAGCGGCGACAATCTCGAGGCGCTCCGCGCCAGCCCGCAGCTCGAAGGCTTCGCCGCAAAGGGCGTCGAGGTGCTGCTGCTCACCGACCCGGTCGACGAGTTCTGGATGCCGACTGTCGGTACCTATGAAGGCAAGACATTCAGGTCGGCGACGCGCGGCGCCCTCGACCTCGACAAGATCAAGAGCGAAGAGAAGGACGAGAAGAAGCCGGAAGAAGCGCCGGCCGAGCTCGGCGCCCTGCTCGCGCTGTTCAAGCTCGCCCTCGGCGAGGAGGTGAAGGATGTGCGCGTCTCCGCGCGGCTCACCGACTCCGCGGTCTGCCTCGTCGCCGGCGACGGCGATCTCGACATGCGCCTGGAGCGTCTGCTGCGCCAGCACAAGCAGCTCGACAAGGCGATGAAGCGCGTGCTCGAGCTCAACCCCACGCATCCCCTGGTCAAGAAGCTCGCGGCGATGACGGGAAAGGACGGTGCGTCCGCGGTGCTCGAGGAAGCCGCGCACCTGCTGCTGGACCAGGCCCGCCTGCTGGAGGGCGAACCGGTCGCCGACCCCCGCGCCTTCGCCAGGCGCATGGGAGCGATGATGGAGCGCAGCCTCGTCTAGAGCATTTTGCGATCAAGATGATAGATATCCGGTGTGTCGGAAGTAGTTCTGGCATTCGCTGGGATGGAATTGATCGAGGATGTGGCCGATGCGGATCCATAGCGCGTCACGAGTTCGTTCTGCA
>VGEH01000017.1 GCA_016869375.1 Alphaproteobacteria bacterium
TCAGTGAGATCGGACGAAACCAGAGCCTGCCCAGATCCCGCCCGCCGCGACAGACCACTCTCATCACGCTTCGGCGAGATTCTTCAACAGCCTGCTAGGTTTCGCCGAGGCAGATGACAAACAAGTGCCGCTCAACGGTTCTTTAGTACCGCGTCATGGCTCGGCGAGCGTCTCGATGGTCGCGGGCGGCCGGTAGAGCCGGTTCTCCCACTCGGGCACGGCGTTCTGCGCCTTGGCGACATCGTCCTCGCTCATCTGTTCTTCCAGCTGGAAGAGGATGCCGGTGACGCGGTTGATCATCGCATCGTCGCCGTAGAGCCCCGCGGTCGCGAACCAGCGATAGGCTTCCACGGGGTCCTTGCGCAGCCCCTGGCCCCGCCACAAGAGTGTCGCGAGGTTGAAGGCTCCAGCGGGGTTGTTGCGGGAGGCGGCACGGCGGAACCAATTCGCGGCCTCGGCGGCGTCCTCCTTCAGCCCGTGCGCGCCGTAAAGATGAAAGGTGCCCATCGCGTTCTCGGCCTCGGCGTGGCCGGCGTTTGCGGCGCGGCGGAAGAAGTCGAGTGCCGCCTTCGGATCGCGCTGGACGCCGCGTCCGAGTTCGTACGCATTGGCGAGCGCGAAGAGGGCCTGCGGCTGACCGCCTGCGGCTGCCCAACGCAGCCAGGCCAGGCCCGCGGGCACATCCGGGGGGCCGCCTTCGCCCTCGATCAGCATGGCGCCGAGCGACGCGGCGGATCCGAGATGACCCTGCGCCGCCGCCGCGGCGAACCATCGCCGCGCATCGTCCTTGTGCTGCGGCGTGCCGAGGCCGCGATAAGAGAAGACCGCGCAATTGTGCTGTGCGCCTACGTGACCGCTTTCGGCCGCGCGACAGAACCAGCGCGCGGCGTCGACCGCCATTCCGTCCTTGTGCGCGATCGCGCCGAGATAGAAGACCGCCTCGACATCGCCGCTCTGCGCCATGCGGCCGAAGAGCCTGTAGGCGGTCGTGAGATCGCCGACCTTGTAGGCGGCGAGCGCATTGGCACGGTCGTCGGCCCATGCAGGCGACGCCAATAGAAGAAGCGAAAGCAGCAGCCGGATCATGGCACGTCCAGCCCGTCGGTGACGCCGTCGACGAGGTTGTGGGCGAGAAGCGTCGCGCTGTCCAGCGACGCGACGGATCGCGCCGGTGACAGCGAGGCCGCGAGCCGCGCTAGCCGATCCTGGAGCGCCTGCCTGAGGCGCGAAGCGCCAGCGAGATCGGTCTGCTCGAAGCGAATGGTGTCGCCGGGCCGGCAGCGCGCGAGGAAGCCGAGATCCGCGGAGACGACCGTGGCGATCTTGGGGTATCCGCCGGTTGTCTGGCGGTCGGCGAACAGCACGATCGGCAGGCCGGCTCCCGGCACCTGGATGGACCCGGGAGCGATGCCGTCGGAGATGATGTTGTAGCCGCCGACATGCGCGAGCTTTGGCCCGGCAAGGCGCATGCCCATCCGGTCGGCCTCGGCGGTGACGGTGTAGTCGGCGGCGAACAGCGTCTCGACGCCCTCGCGCGTGAACATGTCGTCCTGCGGACCGAGAATGGCGCGGAAGCGAGGCGGCGCCGTCGGTAGCAGCGACGGGTCGAATGCGAGGTCCGGCCCGCCGACGGTATCGAGCACGAGCGGCAGCTCCTGTCCGGCGCGGAGCGGGCCGCCGTCGATGCCGCCGAGGCGTGAACGCAGATGAGTCGAGATGCTGCCGAGCATCGCCGGCAGCGCGAGGCCGCCGGCGACCGCGAGGTATCCGCGCACGGCACCGGCGAGCGGACCGATCGCGAGGCGCTGGCCGCGCTTCAGCATGTGCGAGCGATGGCTCGCTGCGAGACGGCCGTCGATGGTCGCGGCGATGTTGGCGCCGGCAAAGGCGAGCCGCACCGACTCGGCTTCGACCTCCCAGACGCCACCCGCAAGCGTCACCTCTATTGCCGCGCCGTCACGCGGATTGCCCACCAGAAGATTGGCGAGCGCGAGACCGATCGGGTCCATGGCGCCGGCGACCGAAACCCCGAAACGCTGCCAAGCTACTCTGCCGCCATCCTGAAGGGTCGCGAGCGGGCCGGGATCGATGCAGCGAAGCACGCTCATGGCGCCTCGCGGGGCGGGAGCCACCCTTCGTCGGCGACTCTCGTCGCGAGGCTGACATAATCGTCGGCGGAGATCCGCTCGAAGCGGATGCGGTCACCGACACCGAACAGCAACGGTTCGGCGCGGACAGGATCGAAGGCGCGGACGGGTGTGCGTCCGAGAAGATGCCAGCCGCTCGGCGCCTCGATCGAGGCGACCGCGGCCTGGATGCCGCCGACCGAGATCGTACCGGCCGGCGTCTTGAGGCGCGGAACCTCGCGGCGCGGCAGGTGCAGCCGGGAGTCGAGGCCGCCGAGATAGGCGAAGCCCGGCTGGAAACCGATCATGTAGACGCGATAGTCCCCGGCGAGGTGGATCGCGATGACCTCCTCGGTCGAGACGCCGATCCGTGCTGCCGTTGCCTCGAGATCGATGCCGTGCTCGCCGCCATAGGCGACGGGAACTCTCCAGGTCCGTCCAGGCGGCGGCTCGTCGTCGAGCTTGGCGGCGAGCGCCTCGAGCGTGCGGCCGAGCGCCTCTACATCCAGCCGGTCGGGATCGAAATGGATCTGCAGCGAGCGATAGGTAGGCACCGTCTCGACGATGCCGGGCAGCGCCTCCGCCGCGAGTGCGCGGTCGAGCGACAGCACGCGCGCGTTGATGCGGGGATCGACGGTATCGCCGAGCTCTGCGGTGAGCGCCGTATCGCCGGCCGCGAGCAGTCGCAATCCGCCGTTCATCGCCTCGTGCTATCCTCGGCGGGCCAGAAGAGACGAGGATGGGTCATGGGCGTAGCGGTCGATCTCAACAGCGACATGGGCGAGAGCTTCGGAGTCTACAAGCTCGGCGACGACGCGGCCATGCTGCGGATCGTCTCCTCGGCCAATGTCGCCTGCGGCTTCCATGCCGGCGATCCCCTGGTCATGCATGAGACAGTGTCGACGGCCAAGGCCAACGGTGTCGCCGTCGGCGCGCATCCGAGCTTCCGCGATCTCTGGGGCTTCGGCCGCCGGCCGATCATGGGCGAGAAGCCTGACGACGTAGCCAAGGAGATCGTCTATCAAATTGGCGCTCTGCAAGGCATTGCGCGCTCGGTCGGCCATACGATGAGCCATGTGAAGACGCATGGTTCGCTCGGCAATCTTATCGCGGTCGACGAGGCGATGGCCGACGGCGTCGCCCGTGCCATCCGCGATGCGGCTCCGGAGGCGATCTGGGTCGTGATGCCCGGAACGGCGATGGAGCGGGCCGGGCAGCGCCACAATCTCCGCATGGCGCGCGAAATCTACGCCGACCGCACCTATCAGGACGACGGGACCCTGACCTCGCGGAAGCAGCCTGGTGCCGTGCTGCACGATGCCGATGAGGCGGCAAAACGGGTTCTCGCTATGGTGCGCGAGCGCGCCATCGTCAGCACGACGGGCAAGCGCGTGCCGGTCGCCATCGACACGATCTGCGTCCATGGCGATAACCCCGAGGCGGTCGCCATGGCCAGGCGCGTACGCGAAGTGCTGGAGGCGGACGGCGTGCGGATCCGTCCGATGGCCGAGGTGGTCGGCTAGGAGGCTTCGGCGACGAGGCGAAGCGGCGTTGCCGGCCCGGTCAGGCTGCGCTCCGGCGGGAAGGTGAGCGTGACGACGAGCCGCTGCTCGGCCGTGGTCTGCAAGTCGAGCCGGCCGCCATGCAGGCGCATGAGGTCGGACGCAAGCGCCAGCCCCACCGAGCCTTCGAGCGGATCCTTGACGTAGCCGTCGCGTGACTCGACCGCGCGGCTCTGGCCCTCCACGACGACGACGACCTGGCGATCGACGAGCTTGCCGTCGATGGTAATGACGCTGGATGGCGTGACACGCTTGAGCGCGCTGGAGATGACGTTGAGCAGCGTCTGACGGACCGCGCGCTCGTCGGCGAGGACGAGCGGCAGCTCGGGCCCAAGGCGCGATTCGAGCGCCACCTGGGCTAGGCGGCCGCGGGCGCTGACCATGGTGAAGACGGCATCGATGTTGCGCGTGATCGAGACGGCACGCTCCTCGACCTGCCACCGGCCTGCCTCGACCTTGGAGAGGTCGAGCAGGTCGTTGATCAGATCGAGCAGGTCGTGGCCGCTCGACTCGATGTCGCGGGCATAGTCGATATAGCGCTGGCCGACCGGCCCGAACATCTGGTCGCGGATGATCTGGGAGAGGCCGATGATGATGTTGAGCGGCGTGCGCAGGTCGTGGCTCATGTTCGAGAGGAACGACGAACGCGACCGTCCGGTGGCGGCGGCATCGCGGCGGGTGCGCTCGAGCTCACGCGCATGCTCGGCGCGCTCGCTCACGTCGCGGATCACGGCGAGAATCTCATAGGCGCGGCCACTCGCCTCGTCGCGGCGAAGCCGCGAGATGAACTCGACGCTGACATAGCCGCCGGTCTTGCGGCGGAACTTGAGCGCCAGGGTCGACGCGCCGCCCGACAGCAGCTCGTCATGCTTCTGGCGTGTGGCGGCGAGATCGTCGGGGTGGAGGAAGTCGTAGCAGGAGCGGCCGACCAGCTCCTGCGATTCGTAGCCGAGAAGGCGCGTGACCGACGGCGAGACGGCGAGGAAGGTCGCGTCCGGTGCCAACCGGAAGAAGACGTCCGTCGAGAGCCCGGACAGGAGACGATGGCGTTCCAGCGTGTCGCGGAGCTCGGAGACGCGATCGATGATGCCATCGACGGCGCGCGTGAGTTCTCCGGCCTCGCCGGCATCGTAGGGGCCACCGAAGCGCTGACAGCGCTCGCCGGTCGCAAGCGCGCGGAGCACGCTGGAGAGGCGAGCGCTGTCCCCCCCGACGGCACGGCGGACACCGACAGCGCCGATCCAGGCGCCGACACCGGCGGTAGCGAAGGCAAGCAGAAGCAGGAGAATGGGGCCGGACGCTTCGCCGCGGCTTTCGACGACCTGAATGACGGCGACGGTGATGAGAGCGAGCGTGGCCGGAGCACCGGCAGCGAGACCCAGAAGCGCACCACGCAGTCGCCCGCCGATGGCCTTCTGGCCTGCGTTGAGCGCCGCGAGCGTGGCTGCTGAGGTCATCCAGAGTTTGTCCCTAGCCGAGCTTCTTGCCCGGAAGACTAGAGGCGGCGGGGTTAATAATGCCTTACGACATACGAAGGCGTCGGCTCGAATTTACCTGAAATTGCAAGTGTTACAGGAAGTCGAGGGCAACGCCGCAGGCTTCCGTAGACCCGACGCGGACGGCGCCTGAATCGGTCTCGCGAAACGCTACGCCGGCGGCGTGAAGCCGGTCCCGGAGGGCGCCGCGATTAGCGACGGCAAATCCAGCGCCGATCGGTGCCGGCTGGCGGTATCGCAGTACGGGATCACCGGCGAACTCGGTTGATGCCTGCGATGGCGAAAGCAGGCGGATCGCGGCGCCAGGTCCTGGCACTTCCATGCCGCCCGGCCGAGGGGAGGGCGTAGTACCTGTCAGGCGGGCATAGGCGTTGGCGGCCGCGGCCGGGTCGTCGACGACCAGCGTCAGATGGGCGAGCGAGGTCGTCCGGTTGGGCTGCCCCAGATATTCCGGCCGCCAGACCAGCTCCGGCGTGTGGTGCTGGCAGACGAAGGCGCGGATGCCGGGGACGGCGTCCGGCTCGAGATAGGTGAGCGTGAATCGTGCCTGCCTTGTCTCGCCACCGCCGAGATCGACCGGGCGGCTGAACTCTCGCGGCTCGGTCGGCGAGAAGCCGACGGCCTTCAGATGCGCGTAGGTCGCCGGCACGTCGTCGCTGGAGAAGGCGAGGCCCCAGAGCCCTTCACGCTCGGCGATCGCATCCGCCCACTGCTTGTTGAAGTCGGTGGGTGTCTCGATGCCCAGAATCTCGAAGAAGTCTTCGTCGAACATCAGGAGATGGTTGGCGGTGCCGACGTTGTTGTGCCGGCCGATCGGCGTGGTCTTGAATCCGAGACGGCGGTACATGCCTTCGGCCTTCGCCAGGTTGGCGACGAGGATCGCCGCGTGGTCGATGCGCTTGATGCCGGTGGACGAGGCCATGGTCAGACGAGCTCGATCACGACGCCGTTGGCGTGGGTCGAGGCGACCCGAAACCCCGCCGGCGAGTCCTTGAAGGGGACGCCACGGGATTCGAGCGCCCGGTGCGCCGCCTGACGGTCCGAGACGCTGAGGCCGAGCGCGATCGGTGCCGGATGGCGATAGGAGAGAACCGGATCGCCGGCGAAATCCTCCGAGGCCTTGGCGGCGGCGATGATCCTGATCTTCGCTTGGCCGGCGGGAACCTCGAACCCACCCGGGGTCGGGATCGGCTTGGTACCGAAGACCTTGCCATAGGCGTCGGCGGTGACGCCGGGATCATCGACCGCCAGTGTTACATGCGAGAGCGCCTTCGCCGCATTCGCCTGGCCGAGATAATCCGGCCGCCAGACCACATCGCGTGTGTAGTGCTGGCAGAGAAAGAGGCGCAGGCCTGGCACGGCATTCGCTTCGAAATAGAAGACGGTGAAGCGCGCCTCCGTCATACGGCCTGGCAGCTCGACCGGGCGGGCGAAGTCGACCGGCTCGGTCGGAGAGAAGCCGGCGGCCTTGAGCCGGCCATGCGCGGCGCGGGCATCGTCGGTCTGCAGCGCCAGCGCCCAGAGGCCCTCGCGCTCCTTCAGCGTCTCCTGCTGCTCGACATTGTAAGGCCCGGGCCGCTCGACCCCGAGGACCTCGAAATAGTCCCGGTCCAGCATGATGCAGTGGTTGTAGGTGTCGAGCTTGGTGTGGTGCCCGCGTGGGGTCGGTCTAAAACCGAGGCGCTGATAGTTCTTTTCCGCCTGGGCGAGGTCGCGGATGACGATGACGGCATGGTCGATGCCGGTGATGCCTGTGGATGAAGTCACGGGCGGCCTTTCGTGGAAGCGATTGCGGCGGGTGCGACGGGCCGGGTACCGTATCGGCTCCCTTCCCAACGGTCGAATCCAACCATGACCTCCGCCGCCCGCCGCCAAGACGCGCCCTTCGTTCATCCGGAGATGACCAAGATCATCGCCTGGTATGCGAGCCTCGGTCTTCCCGACACCACCAAGATCCCGCTCGCCGAAGCGCGGCCGATCACCAATCGCGTCTCGACGCATTGGAACTGGCCGAAGCCGGACATGGAGACGGTCGATCTCTACATCCCTGGGCCGACGCAAGCGCTGAAGGCCCGTCTGTTCCTACCGAAGCCGGGCAAGCTGCCGGTGCTGCTCTTCCTCCATGGCGGCGGCTGGGTGTTCTGCGATCTCGACACGCATGACCGCTTCATGCGGATGCTGGCGGTCGAGAGCGGGTGCGCCGTGCTCGGCCTCGACTACCGGCTCGCGCCGGAGAACCCGTTCCCGGCCGGCCATGACGATGCGATGGCGGCCGTCGCCTGGATCCGTTCCGACGGAGCCGCGCGCGGTCTCGATCCATCGCGCATCGCGGTTGCCGGCGACTCGGCCGGCGCCAATCTCTCGCTCGGTGTGCTGGTGGGCCTGCGAGAGAAGGGCCTGCCGCAGATTCAGGGCGGCGCGCTCTTCTATGGCTGCCTCGCGCCTGATCATGAGACCGAGAGCCACAAGAATTTCGGCGGCGGTGCCTACAACCTGACGACCGAGCGCATGAAGTGGTTCTGGAAGGCCTGGCTCGCCGGCACGCCGTCCGCGCCCGACATTCGTGCAGCGCCGCTTCTCGCCGATATGAAGGGGTTGCCGCAGCTCTATCTCAATGCCGCTTCGCTCGATCCGCTGCTCGACGACACGATCAAGCTCGCCGAGAAGCTCAAGGCAGCGAATGTGCCGCACAAGATGGACGTCTATGACGGCGTCATCCACGGCTTCATGAACATGAGCCGCGAGCTCGAGCTTGGCCGCAAGGCGATCGCCGACGCCGGTCGCGCGATCAAGGACATGCTCAAGGCGTGAGGCTCTTCAGTCTCAAGGGCAAGACTGCCGTCGTCACCGGCGGCAGCAAGGGCATCGGCCGCGCCATCTGCCTCGCCATGGCTGAGCACGGCGCCTCTGTCGTCGTCTCCTCGCGCAAGCTCGAGCCGTGCCAGGAGGTGGTGAAGGAGATCGAGGCCGCCGGCGGCAAGGCCAAGGCGATCGCCTGCAACATCGGCTATCGCGAGCAGGTCGAGGCGCTGGTCCAGGGCACGCGGGATGCCTTCGGCAAGATCGACATCATGGTCTGCAACGCGGCGATCAACCCGCATGCCGGCCCGATGTCAGAGGTCACCGACTCTCTCTTCGACAAGGTGATGGGCAGCAACGTCCGCTCCAATCTCTGGCTCGCCAATCTGACGATCCCGGAGATGGCCGAGCGCAAGGACGGCGTCGTCATCATCATCTCCTCGATCGCGGGCCTGCGCGGCGCCGGCAATATCGGCCTCTACGGCGTCTCTAAGGCGGCCGACTTCCAGCTTGCGCGCCAGCTGGCGACCGAGTGGGGGCCGAAGAACATCCGCGTCAACACGATCGCGCCCGGCCTCGTCCGCACCGATTTCGCCAAGTATCTCTGGGAGAACCCCGAGCTCTACGAGAAGGCGATCACCGGTTACCCGCTGCGGCGCATCGGCGAGCCCGACGACATCGCTGGCATCGCGGTGATGCTGGCGAGTCCCGCCGGCAACTTCATCACCGGGCAAGTCATCGTCGCCGATGGTGGCGCGACCATCACCTCCTGGCGTTGAATACGACTCTTGATCTGGGGCCGCCATGCTGGAACGACATCCGCTCTTTCCTGAGGTCGAGCCGCGCGAGACCGGCAATCTCGCGGTCGACAATCGCCACACGCTCTATTGGGAGCGCGTCGGCAATCCCAAGGGCGTGCCGGCACTGTTCCTGCACGGCGGGCCGGGCGGCGGCATCCGCCCGGCCAACCGGCGCAACTACGATCCGGCCTTCTTCGACGTTACGCTGTTCGACCAGCGCGGCTGCGGTCGCTCGACGCCGCTCAACGAGCTCGAGGGCAACAACACCCAGAACCTGATCGAAGACATCGAGAAGCTCAGGAAGCATCTTGGCATCGAAAAATGGCTGGTGACCGGCGGATCTTGGGGAAGCTTCCTGTCGCTCGCCTATGCCCAGGCCTATCCCGAGCGCTGCCTGGGCCTCATCGTGCGCGGCATCTTCACCGGCGGCGATGACGAGATCCACTGGTGGTACTACGGCATCCGCAATCTGTTCCCCGAGGCCTGGGAGGCCTTCGCGAACTTCCTGCCGCCGGAGGAGCGCGGCGACCTGCTCGGCGCCTATTACCGGCGCGTTACTTCCGACGACCCAAAGGTCAATTTCCCGGCAGCGGAAGCGCTCCGCACCTACTCCGGCTGGACTCAGTCCTTCCGCGCCACCGAGGCCACGGTGAAGTCGCTCCTCTCGCCCGAGATGTGCGTGCCGCTGGCGCGCTTCTTCACGCATTTCTGCGTCAACCGCTTCTTCATGCCGCCCGGCGCGCTCATCAATGGCATGCCGAAGATCCGTCATCTGCCCGGCATCATCGTGCAGGGGCGCTACGACGTCGTGACCCGCGCCGAGATCGCCTACAAGCTCGCGAAGGCCTGGCCCGAGGCCGAGCTGCAGATCGTCATCGAGGCCGGCCACAACTCGACTGAGCCCGTTCTGGCGGAATCGCTGACGGCCGCGAGCGAGCGTATGAAGGCACGGCTCGCCGCTGCCGGCCACAAGCCACGCTGATGGCGACACTTGCGCCCCATCCGCTCTATCCGGAGATCGAGCCGCGCGCTTCCGGTCATCTCAAGGTCGACGGAACGCATGCGCTCGCCTGGTGGCGGCTCGGCAACCCGAAGGGTGTGCCGGTCGTCTTCCTGCACGGCGGCCCGGGTGGCACGACGCGGCCCTTCTATCGCCGCTTCTACGATCCCGCCTACTACGACATCTGCATGTTCGATCAGCGCGGCGCCGGCGCGTCCACGCCGAATGCCGAGCTCAAGGACAACACGACCTGGCATCTCGTCGACGACATCGAGAAGCTGAGAGAGCATTTCGGCGTCGAGAAATGGCTCGTCAGCGGCGGCTCATGGGGCTCGACGCTCTCGATGGTCTATGCGATCGCGCATCCGGATCGCTGCCTCGGCCTGGCGATGAGCGGCATCACCATCGGCGAGCCCGAGAATATCCGCTTCTGGTTCCACGGCATCGGCAACGTCTTTCCGGAGGCATGGGACGCGTTCTCCAGCTTTATCCCCGAGGCCGAGCGTGGCGACCTGCTCGCCGCGTACCACAAGCGGGTGGTCGATCCGGACCCGAAGGTGCATCTGCCGGCCGCCATCGCGCTTCGCACCTTCTCAGGCAAGACGCAGTCCTTCGATGCCAAGCCGGAGATGGTGAATGCGTTGCTCGCGCCGGAGCTCTGCGTGCCGTTGGCGCGCTTCTTCACCCATTACGTGACTCAGGATTCCTTCCTGAAACCGAACCACATTCTCGACAACCTCGCGAAGATCCGTCACCTGCCCTGCATCCTGGTGCAGGGCCGCTACGACGTGGTGACGCGCCCGCTGCTCGCCTGGCGGCTGCATCGGGCCTGGCCGGAGTCGGAGATGTTCTTCGTGAACGAGGCCGGGCACAACACGACGGAATCGCCGATGGCCGAGACCATGTGCGCCGCCTTCGAGCGCATGAAGGATAGGCTGAAGGCGAGGGGATGCTGAGTCTGAACCGGAACACCTTGCGGCAGCTCGCGCCGCGTCGCAGTCTCAACCTCGAATGTAGGTATTCCTGAAAGTGTCGGTTCATGGCTGACGTCACGCGGAGAGCGTTCGTGGGCCTTGCCGTCGCGACGGCGAGCGTTGCGCTTCCCCTCGACAGCACACAAGGAGCTTCGACCGTGGCAGATGCCAAACTGAAGGAGGCGCTGGAGACTATCTTCGGCGCCCACATGGAGGCCGAGCTATCCGGCGATCTCGACAAGACGCTGGCGACCATGGCGCCCGATCCGCATCTGGTGAACGTGCCGACGATGGTAGGCGGCCAGGGTCCCCAGGCCGTGAGGACGTTCTACGCCAATCGACTGATCGGCCAGTTCTTCCCACCCGACGTTAAGTTCGAAACGATATCGCGGACCTACAGCAGCGAGCGGCTTGTCGACGAACTCATCATTTCCTTCACTCACACCACCAAGATGGATTGGATGCTCCCGGGCCTGAAGCCGACCGGCAAGTTTGTCGAAGTCGCCTTCGTCGTCATCGTTGGAATCGAGAACGGCAAGGTCTCGTACGAGCACATCCTATGGGATCAGGCGAACGTGCTGGTGCAGCTCGGTCTCCTCGATCCGACCGGCCTGCCTGTCACCGGCGCCGGAGCGGCGGCGAAGCTCAGAAATCCCTCCCTTCCGGACCCCTTCTTCCGCGAAGGATGAGGCGGACCGGCGCCACCTGCCCTCCACGCGATGGGGAGGGCAGGTAACGATGGTGCGTCGTGTTACGCCGCTGCCTTCATCTCGCCCTGCAGCGCCGCTTCGCCGCCGAGTGTGGCGGCGACGGCATGCACGGTGGCGGCGATGCGGGCGACCGCCTGGATCTGCTCGGCGGTGGCGCCGTGGCTGCGCAGGGTCTTCTCGTGGGAGTCCATGCACATGCCGCAGCCATTGACCGCCGAGACCGCGGTCGACCACAGCTCGAAGTCGATCTTGTCGACCCCGGGCTTCGCCAGCGCATTCATCCGGAGCTTCGCCGGCATCGTCTTGTAGTCCGACGCCGACACCAGATGGGTGAAGCGGTAATAGACATTGGTCATCGCCATGATGGCCGCTGCCGTCTTCGCCGCTTCGAGCGCTTCCGCCGAGAGCTTAGGCCCGAACTCGGCGGTGATCGACTGGATCACCTCCGGGTTGCGGGACGCGATCGCCGAGGCGATGAACGCGCCCGCGCGCTGCTGCTCGGTCAGAGCCGCTTCCGTCGCCAGGGACGAGAGGTTGAGCCTCAGATCCTTGGCGTAGTCGGGAAGCCGCGACTTCAGGGTTTCGAGGCTCATGATCAGGCCGCCGGACGCAGGACGTCCTCGCCTTTCTGCCAGTTGCAGGGGCAGAGCTCGTCGGTCTGCAGCGCGTCGAGGACGCGCAGGACCTCCTGCGGATTGCGGCCCACCGAGAGGTCGTTGACCGAGGCGAAGCGGATGACGCCTTCCGGATCGACGACAAAGGTCGCGCGCAGCGCTACGCCTTCCTTCTTGTCGAGGATGCCGAGCTGCTGCGAGAGCTCGCGCTTGATGTCGGCGAGCATCGGGAAGGGCAGGTCCTTCAGGTCGGCGTGGTCGTTGCGCCATGCCAGATGCACGAACTCGGAGTCGGTCGAGACGCCGTAGACCACCGCGTCGCGATCCTTGAACTCGCCCGAGAGCTTGCCGAAGGCGGCGATCTCGGTCGGGCAGACGAAGGTGAAGTCCTTCGGCCAGAAGAACACGACCTTCCACTTGCCGGCATCGCTCTTCTCGGTGAAGTCGGCGAAGGCGGTCTTGATGTCGCGGGAGACGACGCCCTTGAGGGCGAAAGAGGGGAAGTTGTCGCCGACGGTCAGCATGGAGACGCTCCTTGGTTGCGATTGCGAATTGGAATGGGTTTAAATTAGGAAGCGTCAATTGATCGGTCCAATGAGATATCTCATACAGTATAATTGGAAATTCCGATGACAAGACAGCCCACCCTCCGCCAGCTCCACTACCTCGATGCCCTTGCACGGGCAGGGCATTTCGGCCGCGCCGCGGAGGCGGCGAACGTCACCCAGTCGACCCTGAGCGCCGCGCTCAAGGACCTCGAGACCACCCTCGGCGTCACCCTTGTCGACCGCGGCAAGCGCCGGGTCGTCTTCACCCCGGCCGGCGAGGAGGTGCTGCGCCGCGGGCGCCAGCTCCTCGAGGGGGCCGAGGAGCTGGTCGCGGCGGCGACGGCGGCGCAGGCGCCGCTCTCCGGGCTGCTTCGCCTCGGTGTGATCCCGACCATCGGCCCCTTCCTGCTGCCTCGCGTGCTGCCCGGACTTCGTCGCGCCTTCCCCAAGCTCAAGCTGGTGCTGGTCGAGGACCAGACGGCGCGCATCGTCGATCAGCTCGAGTCCGGCGCGCTCGACGTGCTGCTTCTGGCGCTGCCCTGCGACTGCGGCGGCGCCGAGACCATGGATCTGTTCGAGGACGAGTTCCTGACGACCCTGCCCAAGACGCACGCCCTAGCATCTCTCGACGCCGTTCCGCCCGATCGCCTCGCCGAGGAGCCTCTGCTGCTGCTCCAGGAGGGCCATTGCCTCCGCTCGCACGCGCTGTCGGTCTGCAACTTCACCGATCCGGCGCTGGGGCCGGCGGTCGAGGCGACGAGCCTGCACACGCTGGTGCAGATGGTCGATGGCGGCCTCGGCGTCACGCTGCTGCCGCGCATGGCGGTCGATGCCGGGATCCTGAGAGGAACCAGCCTCGTGACGCGGCCGCTCGACGCCGATCCAAGGTCGCGGGCGATCGGGCTCGCCTGGCGGCGCGGCACCGGACGGCGGAAGGACTTCGATCTGCTGGGGCGGACGATCGCCCAGCTTCAGCGCGAGAAGAGCGCCCCGGCCAGCCGGAAGAGCCAGCGCAGCAACCAGTAGCCGGCGAGGCCGCCGGTCGCGAGCGCGGCCATGCCGAGGCCGTAACGCGCCCAGGGCATCGACTCCGCCCAGGGCTGATGCCGGCTCCACCCGTCGATGACGCGCGAGCAGGCATAGCCGATGGTCGGCGCGAGCAGGAAAGAGAAGAAGAGAGCGACCCGCCGGTAGCGGCCGCCGTCGGACTCGCTAATGACGGGTCTTCATCCGCGCGACGCGGCGCTCGACCTCGGCCAGGATCTCGGCCTTCTGGCGGCTGTTGCCGGCCATCGCCTGCTGGAAGAGCCGCACGGCCTCACTCGGCTTCGACGGCAGCCCGAGATGAGCGCGGGCAATGCGCTCGGCCGAATCCAGCACATCCGGGTCCATCCTCCGACGGAGCTCGGCGATCTGCTTCATGACTTCGTCGCGCGGCTTGCTGGCCATGGCGGGGCGAGGAGAGCACACGGACCCTGACGACGCAAGGCAAGGTCTGGTGTTAAGCTCGCGTCAGCCATGAAGTGCTGCGTTTGCGATGAGCCCGCCGTCGCCAGTTTCGGGGTCCAGTCTGCGGCCGTTGCCCGCTATCCCGAGGCCAAGCGCACCTACTATGCGTATAACGAGCAGGAGCACGACAGGCTGCTGGTGTTCTGCGCCCCGCACTTCGAATCGGCGGCCTTGAGCTGGCCGGGCCTGATCGGCAATCCCGTGCAGCCTGTTCATCGCGCCGCCGAGTCAGGCTGGGCGGTAATCGAGAAGGTGCGCCAGCGCCTGCGCGACCCGGCGATCCGGCTCAAGGTCATGCTGCTCTGGCGGCAGGCCTCGCGGCGCTGGGGTCTCTCGGCGCCGGAGGCGAGGAAGCGCGCAAAACGCTACCCGGTGACCCGCCGGCGGATCGAGCTGATCCGCCAGCTGATGGCGGTCCAGAAGGCCGTACCGTAGGGCTCCGCCGAGCCCCGAGTTTCATTGCAGGCGCCTCCGCCTTGGGGCAAGCTTCCCTCGGCTCCGGCCTCGGTTTGGCCGTCCCAATTGCAAGTCCAAGAACGCTTCACTTTGTGCTCCAAGATAAAGTGCAGAAGAGGGGAGGACGCATGCGGACCAAGGTTGCCACCAAGCGACGGGCATCTCCGGCGCAGTCGCGCACACCGGCGAAGAAGCCGGGCAGCGCCGATCGGCTGCGCGCGCTCGCGCGGCGATGCCGGGTTGTCGCCGAGGACACGGCGATGCCGGAGATCAGCCAGGAGCTGACGCATATTGCGGACGCCCTTGAGGACGAAGCGGACACCCTCGCCAGAAAATAGCGTCCGGCATGCCCGCCGGACCTGGCTCCGGCGGTCGGAAGCGGATCCGCTGGAGCAGTCAAGTGCAAGCCACCGACATCAAGCAACCCGACTACTTCCACAAGGTCGTCGACTGCCAATGGGCCTGCCCGGCGCACACGCCGGTGCCGGAATACATCCGGCTGATCGCCGCCGGCCGCTACGCCGATGCGTACATGGTCAATTGGAAGTCGAACGTCTTCCCCGGCATCCTCGGGCGCACCTGCGACCGGCCATGCGAGCCCGCCTGCCGGCGCGGCCGCGTCGAGGCCGAGCCGGTGGCGATCTGCCGTCTCAAGCGCGTCGCCGCCGACTTCAAGGGCGATGTCGGCGGGCTGATGCCGGCGCCGAACGCGCCGAAGAACGGCAAGAAGGTCGCGCTCATCGGCGCCGGCCCAGCGTCGCTGACCGTGGTCCGCGATCTCGTGCCGCTGGGCTATCACTGCGTTGTCTACGATTCCGATCCCAAGGCCGGCGGCATGATCCGCAGCCAGATCCCGCGCTTCCGTCTTCCGGAAGAGGTCATCGACGAGGAGGTCGGCTACATCACCGATCTCGGCAATGTCGAGCTGAAGCTCGGGAATCGCGTCGATAGCCTGAAGGCGCTGCTGGCCGAGGATTACGACGCGATTTTCGTCGGCTCCGGCGCGCCGCGCGGCCGCGATCTCGAGATTCCGGGCCGCCAGGAAGCGGCGAAGAACATCCATATCGGCATCGACTGGCTCTCCAACGTCTCCTTCGGTCACATCGACAAGATCGGCAGGCGCGTGATCGTGCTCGGCGGCGGCAACACCGCGATGGATTGCTGCCGCTCCTCCAAGCGCCTCGGCGGCGAGGAGGTGACCGTCGTCGTCCGCTCCGGCTTCGAGGAGATGAAGGCCTCGCCCTGGGAGAAGGAAGACGCCCAGCACGAAGGCATCCCAATCAAGAACTTCCTTGTGCCCAAGGCCTTCATCCACGACAACGGCAAGCTCAAAGGCATGTCCTTCGAGAAGGTCGCGGCGAAGAAGGACGAGAAGGGCCGGCGCGAGCTGGTGCCGACCGGCGAGCCCGAGGTGATCATCGAATGCGACGACGTGCTGGTGGCGATCGGCCAGGAGAACGCCTTCCCCTGGATCGAGCGCGACATCGGCATGGAGTTCGACCGCTGGGGCATGCCCAAGGTCGATCCCAAGACCATGCAGTCGACGATCCCGAAGGTGTTCTTCGGCGGCGATGCCGCCTTCGGGCCGAAGAACATCATCTGGGCGGTCGCCCACGGCCATGACGCCGCGATCTCGATCGACAAGATGCTGAACGGCGAGGACCTCTCCGTGCGTCCGCCGCCGGGCGTCACTGTCGCCTCGCAGAAGATGGGCATCCACGAGTGGAGCTACGACAACGACATCTCGGCGGCGCTTCGCAACAAGGTGCCGTGGCGCGATCTCGGCACGACGCTCAAGGACATCAAGGTCGAGGTCGAGCTGGGATTCGATGCGAAGCTCGGCTATGCCGAGACGCAGCGCTGCCTCAACTGCGACGTCCAGACCGTCTTCGCCCGCAACCTCTGCATCGAATGCGATGCCTGCGTCGACATCTGCCCGGTCGACTGCATCACCTTCACCGCCAACGGCGAAGAGGATGAGCTGCGCGGTCGGCTGACCCAGCCGGCGATGAACAAGACCCAGGACCTCTATATCTCCGACGTTCTCAAGACCGGCCGCATCATGGCCAAGGACGAGGACGTCTGCCTTCACTGCGGACTCTGTGCCGAGCGTTGCCCGACCGGTGCGTGGGACATGCAGAAATTCCTTATCGAGATGACTCACGCGGGTGCCGCATGCCGAAGCCGCTAGAACGCGTCAACGACTTCGTCATCAAGTTCGCCAACGTCAACGGATCGGGATCGGCGAGCGCGAACACGCTTTTCGGCAAGATCATCCTGCGGATGGGCATTCCGGCGGCGCCGCGCAACATCTTCCCCTCGAACATCCAGGGCCTGCCGACCTGGTACGAGATCCGCGTATCGGAGGCCGGCTGGCTCGGCAGCCGCGGCGGCGGCGTCGACCTCATGGTGCCGATGAACCCGCAGACCTGGGACCAGGACATGGCCTCGGTCGAGCCGGGCGGCTATGTCGTCTACGACTCGACCAAACCGCTGCCGCCGTCGAAGTTCCGCGACGACGTGACCGCGCTCGGCGTGCCGCTGACCCAGATGTGCAACGAGGCCTATACCGATCCGCGCCAGCGCCAGCTGTTCAAGAACGTCATGTATGTCGGCGCGCTCGCGGCATTGCTCGACATGGAGGTCGAGGTCGTCGAGAAGCTGATCGCCGAGCAGTTCTGGGGCAAGGACAAGCTGATCAAGCCGAACATCGCGGCCATGCATATGGGCCGCGACTGGGCCTTGAAGAATCTTCCCTGCCCGATCGGGCTGCGCCTGAAGCGCGCCGACAAGGTCGGCGACCGCATCATGATGGAAGGCAACTCGGCGGCGGCGCTGGGTGCCGTCTATGGCGGCGCAACCGTCTGCGCCTGGTACCCGATCACGCCCTCTTCCTCGCTCGCCGAGGCCTTCACCAGCCACTGCAAGCGCTTCCGCGTCGACCAGACCACCTCCAGGCGGAAATACGCGATCGTCCAGGCCGAGGACGAGCTCTCCTCGATCGGCATGGTGATCGGCGCCAGCTGGAACGGCGCGCGCGCCTTCACCTCGACCTCCGGTCCCGGCGTTTCGCTGATGCAGGAGTTCATCGGCCTCGCCTATTTCGCCGAGATCCCGGCGGTGATCTTCGACGTGCAGCGAGCGGGGCCTTCGACCGGCATGCCGACGCGCACCCAGCAATGCGATCTGCTCTCCGCCGCCTATGCCAGCCATGGCGATACCAAGCATGTGCTGCTGTTCCCTGAGGATCCGAAGGAGTGCTTCGATTTCGGCGCCCTGGCCTTCGACCTTGCCGACCGGCTGCAGACGCCGATCTTCGTCATGCTCGATCTCGACATCGGCATGAACGAGCGCCTCTGCGCGCCGTTGAAGTGGGACGACACGCGCCGCATGGACCGCGGCAAGATCATGACCGCCGCGGATCTCGATTCCGGCAAGCCCTTCGGCCGCTATCTCGATGTCGACGGCGACGGCATCCCGTTCCGCACCTATCCCGGCACGCATCCGAACAAGGGCGCCTTCTTCACGCGCGGCACCAGCAAGGACCAGTACGCGCGCTACACCGAGGAAGGGCCGGCCTATGTCGAGAACATGACGCGGCTGCTCCGCAAGTTCGACACCGCGAAGACCCTGGTGCCCCAGCCGATCCGCAAGGATTCGGCGCAGCCGACCCGGATCGGCGCGATCTATTTCGGCTCCACCTCGCCGGCGATGGACGAGGCGATGCACAAGCTCGCCGGCCAGGGCGTGCACCTCAATACGCTCAGGCTCCGGGCCTTCCCGTTCCACCAGGACGTAAGCGCCTTCTGCGCGGCGCATGACCGCGTCTTCGTGGTCGAGCAGAACCGCGACGGTCAGATGCGCACGCTCCTGATGAGCGAGTGCGGCATCGACCCGGCCAAGCTCGTCTCCGTGCTGCACTACGACGGCACGCCGATCACCGCCAAGTTCATCTCGGAGACGATCGCCAAGGAGGCGAACGTCGTTCCCTTCCGGAAGGCCGTGTCATGAGCTATCTGCCGAAGCCGAAATTCCGCCATCCCGGCCTGCCTAAGAACAAGCTGGGCTATACGCGCCGCGACTACGAGGGCACGGTCTCGACGCTCTGCGCCGGCTGCGGGCACGATTCGATCTCGGCGGCGATCATCCAGGCCTGCTACGAGCTCGACCTCGAGCCGCATCGGCTGGCCAAGCTCTCCGGCATCGGCTGCTCGTCCAAGACGCCGACTTATTTCCTCGGCCAGAGCCACGGCTTCAACTCGGTGCATGGCCGCATGCCCTCGGTGCTGACCGGCGCCAACCTCGCCAATCGAGACCTGATCTACCTCGGCGTTTCCGGCGACGGCGACTCCGCCTCGATCGGCCTCGGCCAGTTCGCCCATGCGATCCGCCGCGGCGTCGACATGGTCTATGTCGTCGAGAACAACGGCGTTTATGGCCTGACCAAGGGCCAGTTCTCAGCGACGGCGGATGCCGGCTCCAAGAGCAAATGGGGTGCCGACAACAACGACTCCCCGATCGACATGGTAGCGCTCGCGCTCCAGCTCGGCGCCACCTATGTCGCGCGGTCCTTCTCCGGCGACAAGCAGCAGCTGGTACCGCTGATCAAGGGCGCCCTCGGCCATCGCGGGGCGGCCTTCATCGACTGCATCTCGCCCTGCGTCGCCTTCAACAACCACCCCGGTTCGACCAAGAGCTTCGACTATGTGCGCGAGCACAACGAGGCGGTGAACGCGCTCGACTACATGCCGGTGCGCTCCGAGATCACCGCGGACTATCCCGAGGGCGCGCATGAGCAGGTGACCCAGCACGACGGCTCGGTGCTCAACCTCTACAAGCTGGCGGCTGACTACGACGTGCACGACCGCATCGCCGCGATGACCTATCTGCAGAAGAAGAACGCCGAGGGCGAGATCGCCACCGGCCTCCTCTATCTCGACCCGTCGCCGAAGGACCTCCACGCCCATCTGCAGACGGTCGAGGCGCCGCTGAACCACCTCACCGACGCCGACCTGATCCCAGGCGCCGCGGCGCTGGAGAAGTTCAACGCGGCGAGACGTTAGTGCTTGTCTTGCGGTCTTTTTCCAAGCCGCTGGAGGTCTAGGCTCCATTTGGCCTGCCCCCCGATGCGGCGCTCGCTGTCGGGCGTCGGATCGTCCGAATCGGAGATCGGAACTTTGTGCTTCTCTTGCCACTCGCGATCCGTCGACGCGAGGTAGAAAAACGCGGTCATCCCGGCCGTCTCACGGAGGCACGCAATTTCCCAAAGAGCGGCTCTGGCGAGCCTCGGCTCGACGTCGGCCTCCAGGAAGTCGATCGCGACGGCGACGCAGACAGACAAGTTCGGGTGCTCAAGGAACTGCATCAATTGAGGATTGCTACCTTCTCCCCGTCGCTTTATCTCATCGAGATAGGGGCGGGAGGAAAGGTGCGCCGGCAAAGGCTCCGGGCTGTATGACCGCTTCTCTCCTTCCTCGACGAGTCTCCCATAGGTCTCCACGAGCTCGGCGATTCCGAGCGATCGAAGGTCTCTACCTGAATTCGCCATCGGTCAGCACTCCGCGGAACCACAAGAAATGAAGCCCCGCCCATTGCTGCGCCTGCCAATGGGCCATTGCTATGGTGTCACGCATACGGACCCCGCCGGGGCGCTTATTCATGTCGATATGCGTGATCATCCAGTGCCGCAGTACCGGGATGACGACGATGTTGTCCGTATGATGTACGTACTCGCGCTTGAATTCCTTCGCTTGGTACTCGGGCCGCGTTTGGTGCTGGGGAATGATGTGGTGACGCTCATAGCCCGGGGGCGTCTTGCCGATCGTGTCGTCTAGATACTGGCTGAGCTGAGCAACCGTTTCAAACCCGCGCGGCTCGACATCGGGGCGCAGCTCCTTGAGGGTTTTCGGAGGATCCTGCCACGATGTGGCGGCCGCCGAGACTTCCGAGGGGCGCAACAGCGTGAGGAACCTTTCCGCCGCGGCCACCTCCGGAAAGTTCTCTTTCAGTATTCGATACACCTCTCTGACGGCCTCCATCTGCAGGCCTGACAGTCCGGTGATGCCGATGCGGACAAGGACGTCATCGAGCTCATCGTTGCGGACTACGGCGGGAGTGATGGCATCGTTCCGGGTTTGCGCAGGCAGCTTGCTCCAGCGGCCGCCTTGCGAGTCGCCCTCGGGACTTCGTGGCTGTTCGTAGCCGTGGAGGCGCTGGAAGTTCTCGGAGTTCTTCCGTTCTCTTTCGCTGCCCCCGGCCTCGATCGGCCCGTACCCCAACGCCTCGCGCTTCTCGTTGAGCGTCAGGAAGTCCGCCGCCTGGATCTGCTGCCATTTGAGGCGGCGTCGTGGGGCGAGGGCCGGCACCTCGTCGAGATCATGGGCGAGGCGGAGGTCGGGGCCGAACATCGGTGCGAGCCAGGTGGTCAGAGCGGACGAGAGCCGGTCGAGCAACGGGATGATCGTGTGCTCCCAGAGTTCGAGGCGGGCATCGGCGCGGTTGGAATAGGTGGCCTCGCCGGCGACGACGAGCAGATGCGGGACGCCGAAAGCGGCGGCGATCTCGCGCGCGGCCTGCGCCTTCATCTGCGCGAAGTCCATGTCCTTCGGCGAGAAGCCCAGCTCCTTCCAGTCGACATCGCCGCCCAGGACGAGCGGCCGGCCGGCCTGGCGCGGACCCTGGGTGCGGTCGAGCAGGGCCTCCTCGACGCGGAGGATGCCGTCGGGGCCGGGATCGGAGCGGAAGACCAAGGCGCTAGAGGGGCGTGCGCCGTTTTGCAGCAGCGCGGCGTTGTGCTCGGCGGCGGCGTTGTGCTGGTCGATCGCGGCGGCTGCGGCCTCGATCGGCGAGAGGCCGTACCAGTCGTCGAGCGGATGGAAGTCGCGAAGGTGCAGCACATCGGAGGCGCCGGTGATGGGATCGACCGGCCAGTCAGCGCTGCGGCCTTCCACTTCGTAGCGATAGGCGCGGGGAACGCCGGAAACATCGGGAATGATGCGCATGCGGTCGGGGCGCAGCGCGTAGAGCTCGCGTGGCGGCGTGTCGTCCGGTCGAACCACTTCGAGATAGGCGTTGCCCGACAGAAGCAGGTGGCCGATCGCGGCCTCGATCAGCGCGGGTCCCGACTGGCGCGGATTGGGGTGGCGCAGGAGGTCGAGCAGCGGATGCCGGTCGAACTCTCGGCTGCCCTTGTAGAGAAGCCACGGCACCGAGGCGCAGGCGCGCGCGACCTCGCGCACGCAGCGATAGGCGACGACGTTGCGGCGATAGCCTTCCTCTGCGAGCGCTTCGTAGCGGCGGGGCGTCCAGCGTGCGGCGGGCAGGCCGATCGCGGCCACCGCCGCGCCCGCGCGCGAGGATTTCCGCGCCAGGAGCGCGGACAGTCGGTCCATCCAGGTCATGGGAAATCGCTCCGCGGGCGGGGTGTCCCGCCTGCCGGTCAGTCGTTGATTTGGCTGAAGATCTCGGGGTTAGGTGGCTCCGACCCACCTCTCCCCAGTAACCCGGATCCTGTCAAAAACCGGGTCGCCCGTCAAGGACTATTTTCCGCTAAATGCGGAATGGCGGGAATCCGCGGCTTTCAGCGGCGGGGCAGGTTCTTCGCCACGATGGCAACGATGATCAGGCTGAAGGCGGCGGCGCGGAGCAGGTAGACCCAGCTGAGCGCCTCGCGCTCGATGCCGGAGAGGGTGACGACCGCCTGGTTGCCGGCGAGCACGAAGAAGGCGAGCGCGAAGATCGCGAACAGGGTGTCGGAGGTCCGCCGCCAGAAGCGGAGGAAGAAGACGCCGACCGCGAGGTAGCCGAGCGTGATGGCGCCGGCGAGGAAGGTGGCGGCCATTTCAGTCCACCTCCCAGATGAAGCCGTAGAGGAGGATGACGATCGCTGCCAGCGCCGAGAGGTGGCGGGCCATGAGGAAGTCGATGTCCGGGACGACGGCATCGACGAAGAGGAACAGGTTGTTGAAGGAGAGCGCGACAAACCCCAGCGCGCTCCACAGCAGCAGCGCGGTGCGATTCCTGCGATAGCTCCGGATCAGAAGCCCGGTGCAGGCGAGCGAGCTCGCTACGCACATCAGGTAGACCAGGACGGGGAAGGTCAGCATCGCCGTCAGTCCTTCTTCAGCTTGAACGCATCGGAGAAGGCTCGCAGCTTCTGGTCCGCGCCGCCATGAATCTCCTGGGCGATCGCCAGGGGACGCTCGGCATGGAGGCGCACGAGCTCGCCCACCAGCATGTCGAGCTCGGGCGACGCGGAGCGGTAACTGTAGGAGGCGTCGGCCTGGCGCTCGACGAGGCCGATCTCATGCAGGCGCGAGAGCAGGCCGTCGACGAGCGAGCGGCTCGAGCGCAGCTCGACCACGAGGTCGTCGATGCCCCATCGCCGCCCCGGATCGCGATGCAGGACGAGCAGGAGCTCGACCGCCCAGAGCGAGCGGAGCGAATGGATGAGTCCGGTGAGCGACGTCGCCGGCATCAAGAGCATTCTCTTCGCATTCGCCGAAACATACGGGGATGGAACCCAGCTTCAACCCAACGATCGTATATTTAAGCACATTCTCATTTCATCGCCGCGTGCTAAGTCCTGGGCAGGAAGGCACGAAGAGCGTTGTCACCGATTAGTTGCCGAGGCGGCGTTCGTTCGGCGGAGTAGCAGCATGAAGAAGATCCTCGTCATTGGCATTGGTGCCGGCGACCCCGAGTACGTGACGATTCAGGCGGTCAACGCGCTGAACCGCGTCGATACCTTCTTCATCATGGACAAGGGCGAGGAGAAGGCAAAGCTGATCGAACTGCGCCGAGAGATCTGCCGCCGGTACATCCGGAACGACCGCTATCGCTTCGTCGAAGCGGACAGCCCGGAGTGGAGCCGGAAGACCGACGACTACCAGGCGACCGTCGGCAACCTGAACCGCGACAAGCAGGCGATCTTCGAGCGCCTGATCGGCGCGGCGCTGAAGGATGGCGAGTGCGGCGCGTTCCTGATCTGGGGGGATCCCATTCTCTACGACAGCACCATCCGCATCCTCGATGCCATCGCCCGAGGCGGCCGGCACGATTTCGAGTTCGAGGTCATTCCCGGCATCAGCAGCATCCAGGCGCTGGCGGCGAAGCATAAGACGACGCTCAACAGCATCGGCCAGCCGGTCGAGATCACCACGGGCCGGAGGCTAGCCGAGGGATTTCCCGAGAAGGTCGACAGCGTCGTGGTGATGCTGGACGCCGAGAACACCTATCGCCGCTTCCTGGGCCAGGACATCGACATCTACTGGGGCGCCTATGTCGGCACATCCGACGAAATCCTGATCTCCGGCAAGCTCGATGACGTCGCCGACGAGATCCAGCGCGTCCGCACCGAGGCGCGCGCCGCCAATGGCTGGATCATGGACACCTATCTGCTGCGCCGGAACGGCGGCGCGGGGTAGCCAGCCGCAGCCGTAGTCGGCTGCGGTAGCTTACGCGCTCGGGCGGAAGCCCTCGGCGAGGACGGCCGAGCGGAAG
Organism: Alphaproteobacteria bacterium; assembly: GCA_016869375.1. GTDB lineage: Bacteria > Pseudomonadota > Alphaproteobacteria > SHVZ01 > SHVZ01 > SHVZ01. The sequence goes on from VGEH01000017.1 coordinate 24,096, forward strand.
GCGGTCTCGACCTCGAGCTGCTTCATCTCGGCGCCGATGAAGTCGCGGGCCGAGACGATGCCGAGCAGCTTCTCGTTCTCGACGATCGGCATGTGGCGGAAGCCGCCGTCGCGCATGCGCCTGAGCGCCACCACCGCCGGGTCGTTCGGCGTCATGGTCTCCGGCATCTTGGTCATCACCTCGGCGAGCTCGGTCTTCTCGACGTCGAGGCCGGGAGCGGCGACGCGCTTGACGAGATCGCGCTCGGTGAAGATGCCGACGAGCTTGCCGTTGGCCTCCGTCACCAGGACGGCGCCGACGGCGCGTTCGGCCATCAGCTTGCAGGCCTGGCGCACGGTCGCGTTCGGGGTGAGCTTGGCGAGCTTCTGGCGTTTGATGATGTCGCCGATCTTGCGAGTCATGATGGTCTCCGCATCTCTAGCCGCGTCCAGGATCTCGTCGACCACCGCCTTGGTGGTGTCGACCGACTGGCTGCCTGGACGGGCGGTCAGTGTCTTGGTGGCAAGCCCCACGGCGAGCGCGGCGATGACATCCGCGGTGTCGGCCGCCGCCGTCGCCTTCAGGAGCTTGTCGAGCAAGGCCTTGACGTTCTCGCGCGAGCGGCCGCGAGGCAGCGGCAGCAGCACGTCGACGGAAGCTCCGTCGGCGCGCTTGGTGCGGAGGCGAAGGCCTTTGTCCATGGGCCGAATTCTCGCGTTTGGGAGGGGGCGCCCGCAAGCCGGTCATCTCGCAATGCGATTTCGCAACGCCAAATGCGCCAGCTTGCGCGCGTCACGCATAAAGTTTAACCACACTGCATGACGACAATCGGTCTGATCGGCGCGGGCGTGATGGGGCGGGCGCTCGCCCAGAACCTCGCCGACCGTAACCTCGACGTCATCGTTTTCGATCGCGATGCTGCAGCGCGGTCGCGCGCCGCGGAGGATCGGCGGCTCACCGTCGTCTCCGGCCTCGGGGCGATGATCGGCAAGCTGCCGGCGCCGCGCACGGTGCTTCTCATGGTCAATGCCGGCGCGCCGGTCGAGTCGGCGACGGGCGAGCTCCGCATGCTGCTGGCACCCGGCGACATGATCGTCGATGGCGGCAATTCCTTCTGGCGCGACACGCAGCGGCGCACTACCGATCTCGCCAAGACCGGGGTCGACTTCGTCGGCCTCGGCGTCTCGGGCGGCGAGGAAGGCGCGCGCCGCGGCCCCGCTTTGATGTGCGGCGGCACCGAGGCCGGCTACGCGCGCATCCGTCCCTGGCTCGAGGCCGTCGCCGCGCGTGCCGATGGAAAGCCGTGCGCCGACTGGTTCGGTCCCGATGCGGGCGGACATTTCGTCAAGATGGCGCACAACGCCATCGAGTACGGCGTCATGCAGGCGATCGCCGAGGCGGTGCAGATCCTGCAGAACGGTCTCGGCCTCTCCTTCCCAGACATGAAGAGGGAGGCAGAGGGCTGGGGTGCCGGCAACCGCGCCTCCTACCTGCTCGAGCTGACCCAGGACATTCTCGGCCGCAGCGACCGCGAGACCGGCAAGCCGCTGATCGAGGTGATCTCCGATCGCGCCGGCCAGAAGGGCACCGGCGGCTGGGCGATCGACGCGGCGCTCTCCTTCGGCGTCGCAGTGCCGACGCTGGCGGAAGCGGTGTTCGCGCGCACGCTCTCGGGATCGCCTGAGCGCAAGGACGTCGTGGAGCGGCTCGGCGCTCCGGCGCGCAAGGGCGGCCTGGAGCGCACCGATCTCGGCGACGCGCTCTTCGCCGCGACGCTCGTCTGCTATGCGCAGGGCTTTCAGCTGATCCGCGCCGGCGCCGCCCAGCATGGCTGGGTCGGCGATCTCGCCCGCGCCGCCCGGGTCTGGCGCGCCGGCTGCATCCTGCGCGCGCATCTGCTCAATGACGTCGCCTCCGCCTATGAGCGGACGCCGGCTCTGGCGAACATGCTCGTTGCCCCAGGGATTGCTTCGACCATCGCCGCCTGCGAGCCCGGCTGGCGCCGCACGGTCGCCTTCGCTGCGAGCCACGGCATCGCTACGCCGGTACTCTCATCCTCGCTCGCCTATCTCGATGCGCTCAGGACGCAGCGCGGCGCGACCGCGATGATCCAGGCGATGCGCGACGGTTTCGGCGCCCATGGCTTCGAGCGCGTCGACAAGCCCGGCATGCATCACGCGGATTGGTCGTGACTGTAAAAGTCGTCGTCATCATGGGCGTGTCGGGCTCGGGCAAGACCACCATCGGCAAGGGCTTCGCCAAGGCGGTCGGCTGGTCCTTCGAGGAAGGCGACCGCTGGCACCCGCCCGCCAATGTCGAGAAGATGCGCGCCGGCACGCCGCTCAACGACGAGGACCGCTGGCCCTGGCTCGATGCGCTGTCCAAGGCCATCGGCGAGTGGATCGCCACCGACCGCCCGACCGTGCTCGCCTGCTCGGCCCTGAAGCAGGTCTATCGCGACCGCCTGTCGGGCGGGCGCCCCGAGGTGGTCTTTGCCTATCTGAAAGGCACGAGCGAGCTGGTCGGCGACCGCGTCTCGCGCCGGCGCCACGAATACATGCCGCCGACCCTGCTGCCGAGCCAGTTCGCGACGCTGGAAGAGCCCATCGACGCGATCCCGCTCGACATTGGCAAATCGCCGCCGCGGCTGATCGAGCAGCTTCGCCGCGCGCTCGGGGTTTGACGCCCGTCTCTTCAGCGGGCACCATCGCGCGCCATTCCGCACAAGATATCCGTCGAGGGAGAAAGCCATGTCCGTTGCGTTCAAGCTGGCGCCGGAAAGCGGCAGCCGGGACGAGGTGCGCGGCCAGTATTCGGAGGCGATCGACCGGCTCGTCGCCGCTTGGGACAAGCCGTCGACGCCGGGCGGCATCATCGCGGTGATCAAGGACGGCCAGGTCGTCCACCAGCGCTCCTACGGCGAAGCGGTGATCGAGCACGGCATCAAGGCGACGCCGACCACGACATATCGCCTGGCCTCGGTCACCAAGCACTTCCTCTCCACCATCGCGCTGATGCTGCAGGACGAGGGCAAGCTCAAGCTCGACGACAAGATCGGCAGGCACATCCCCGAGCTGAAACCGGAGATGAAGAAGGTCACCATCCGCCAGATGTTGACCATGTCGAGCGGAATCCGCGATCTCGGCGAGTCGATGACGATTTCCGGCAGCATGTCGACGACGCAGGTGCGCGCCGAGCAGCTGATGGAGCTTTCCTGCCGGCTCGAGACGCTCAACTTCCCGCCCTCGCGCCAGGTCTCCTACTGCAACACGAACTATCGTCTCGTGCAGGTGGCCATCGAGCGCAAGGAGAAGGCGCCGCTCGGAGAGGTCTTCCAGCGCCGCATCTTCGGCCCGCTCGGCATGACACGCACGCGGCTCGCCGAGGACCAGACCGAGCTCGATATGGAGTTCGCGACCGGCTACTGGTTCGACAGGGGCAAGCCCAAGCGCGGCGTCTACGGCATGAACTATTCGGGTTCCGGCGGCATCGTCTCCTGCCTCGCCGACATGCTGAAATGGCACCAGGCTTTCCGCGACGGCGGCCCCTTCCGCAAGGGTCTGCTCGACGACCTGCTGCAGCCGGGCAAGCTCACCAACGGCCGCGTGCTCGACTACAATCTCGGCCTCACCACCGTCCCCTATCGCGGCTTCAAGACCTTCGGCCATGGCGGCAGCCTGCCGGGCTTCAAGATCCACTTCATGCGCTTCCCCGAGATTGACCTCGGCATGATCGTCCTCTCCAACCGCGAGGACACCGGGGCCTACCAGCTCTGTCGGGACATCGGCGGCATCGTGCTCGGCGACCGCGCCAAGCCGGCGCCGGCGAACCCGCCGGGCCTCGAGCGCCTCGTCGGCACCTGGGTCGACAAGGCGACGGGCTATTCGCTCGACCTCAAGCTGAAGGACGGCAACCTTTTCGGCGCAACGCTCGGCGGCGAGGAGCGGCTGGAAGCCACCGCCGACGGCCGCCTGTCGACGACCGGCGGCCATTTCCTGGTCGAGTTCAAGCTTCCCGCCGGCGGCGACAAGCCGAAGAGGCTGGAGGGCATGCTCGATGGAGGGCTCCCGATGAGCTGGGAACCGGCGCCGATGAAGAAGCCCGGCCCGGCCAAGCTCAAGGAATATGCCGGCCGCTACCAGAACGCCGAGAGCGGCGCCACGCACGAGGTCTCGGTCAAGGGCAAGGATCTGGGCATCCGCCTGGCCGTCGGCCACGCCAATCCGGAGATCTGGACGCCGATGCAGGCGGTGATGGCGGATACCTTCCGCTACGAGATCCCGCATATGCAGTGGACCTCGAAGCCGGCCGCGCGCTTCGTGCGCAATCGCTCCGGCAAGGTCACGCAGCTCGTGCTATCCAGCAACCGCTGCCGCGACTTCGTCTTCACGCGCGTCAAATAACCTGGGGAGGGAAACATGAACCGCGCTCTGAACCCGTCGACCGTCGCCGCGCCGATCGGCGCCTACAGCCACTCCGTCGAGATCCCGCCGCACTCGCGGATCCTCTACATCTCGGGCCAGGTCGGCATCGGCCCGGACGGCATCCTCAAGGAAGGCTGCGAGGCGCAGACCGAGCAGGTCTGCCGCAACATCATCGCCATCCTCGAAGCCAACGGCATGGGCCTCGCCGACCTGGTGAAGGTGAACTCCTACATCATCAACCCGAGCGACCTCGGCGCCTTCCGCGCCGCGCGGACGCGTATCTTCGGCGATGCCAAGCCGGCCTCGACGCTGGCCGTGATCCAGGCGCTCGCCGGTCCGCAATATCTCGTCGAGATCGAGGCGATCGCCGCGCAGTCGGTGGCCATGCCGCGCGCCGCCGCGGCTCCGGCCGCGCGCAAGGCCGCGCCGGCGAAGAAGAAGGCAGCGCCCAAGAAGAAGCCGGCGCCGAAGAAGGCGGCGAAGAAGCCCGCCAAGAAGGCATCGAAGAAGAAGTCGAAGCGGCGCTAAGGCGCGCTTGAGCAGAGAGGGCCGCTCCCGACGGAGCGGCCCTTGTCGTTATCCATAAGCGAGGCTCCGGATGACGCTTACGAGCGCGGATCGCATGTGTTGGGACCCGATCGGCGAAGTCGTGGCGTATCTCGTCTCGCTCACCGCCGGTGCCAAGACGATCCTGGACGTCGGGCCGGGCGCTCAGGTCTCGCTGTTCCCCAGGGCGACCCATGCCGTCGACTTCACGCCTCACTCGTTTCCCGGAGTCGAGAGTGCCGTCGCCGATTTTCGGCGCGACCGGCTCCCCTATGGAGATAAGTCTTTCGACTTCGTCTATTGCCGGCACGTCGTCGAGGATCTGGACGATCCCCTGCATCTCTGTCGAGAGATGATGCGCGTCGGTCGTCGCGGCTATATCGAGACGCCTTCGCCGCTCGCCGAGGTCTGCCGGGGCATCGATGGCGGCAATCCGCCCTGGCGCGGCTATTACCACCACCGGCATTTCGTCTATTCGGTTCCGGGCTCCAACCGTCTCTCCATCCTCGCCAAGAGCCCGAGGATGGAGCACGACCCCATGGACGACGAGACGATCGTGCGCCTACTCCGGTCGAATCCTTTCTTGTGGAACACGTACTTCCTCTGGGACGAGGCCTTCGAGATCGAGTTCGTCTCCGACGAGCTGTTGCGGGCCTTCTGGCGCATGAGCCAGGGAAAGCCGTTCGGGCCGAGCTACCAGGATCGCCTGAACGACGCCGTCAACGCCGGAATCGCCTCCGCCATCGAGGCGGCAGGAAAATTCGAAGCCGCCAGGGCGCGGTAGCGCGGGCCTCAGCGCCCGATCGCGTAGCCCTGCATGCCGCGCGGGTTGGCGGCGGCATGCAGGGCTACGCCGTCCTTGGCGGCGGCGGAGATGCGACCCTCGGTCCATTCCGCGCCGACCTCGACGTCATGGCCGCGGGCCTTGAGGGCCTCGGCGGTCGCCGGCGGCATGCGGCCTTCGAGCACGACGCGGCCCGGCTTGGCGCCGCGCGGGTAGAAGGAGCTCGGGAAGTGGTCGGTGTGGAAGGCCGGGCAGTCGATCGACTGCTGCAGGTTCATGCCGTGATGGACATGGTGCAGGAAGAACATGACCTGCCACTGGTCCTGCTGGTCGCCGCCGGGCGTGCCGAAGGGCATGTAGGCCTCGCCGTCGCGATGCGCGAAGGAGGGCGAGAGCGTGGTACGCGGGCGCTTGCCGGGCTCGAGCCGGTTCGGCGCCTTCTCGTCCAACCAGAACATCTGGCCACGGGTCGAGAGCGGGAAGCCGAAGCCCGGGATCACCGGCGAGCTCGACAGCCAGCCGCCCGAGGGCGTCGCCGAGACCATGTTGCCCCACTGGTCGACGACATCGACATGGCAGGTGTCGCCGGCCGCCGCGCCGCGCATGTGCACGGGCTGTGCCTTCGCCTGGCCCTGCACGGTCGGCTCGCCGATGCCGAGGATCGCGTCGAAATCCTTGGGCCGGATCTGCGAGGCGGCGAGCGCGTAGTCGACGCGGTTGTCGAAGCCCGGGATCTGGCCGGGCCGCAGCTCGAAGGAGGCGCGGTCGCCGACCAGCCTGGCGCGCTCGGCGTTGTAGGCATCGCTCAGGAGCACGTCCATCGGCACCTTGACGAAGTTCGGGTCGCCGTAGAACGCCTCGCGGTCGGCGAAAGCGAGTTTCGCCGCCTCGACCACCTTGTGCACGAAGTCGGGGCCGGTCGGATCGGTGCCCTCGATGCCGAGGTGCTTCAGGATCGCCAGCTGCTGGAGCAGCGCCGGGCCCTGGCTCCACGGCCCGCATTTGCTGACCGTGTAGCGGCCATACTGATAGGTGAGCGGGTTCTCGTATGTCGCCTGCCACTTCGCCATGTCGTCGCCGGTCATGACGCCGGCGTTGCGGCGGCCGGTCGTGTCCATCTGCTCGGTCTTGACGAATTTGTCGATCGCCTCGGCGACGAAGCCCTTGTACCAGGCGGCGCGCGCCGCCTCGATCTGCTTCACGCGGTCGCCGCCGGCGGTCTCGGCTTCCTTGATGACGCGCGTGTACGTGGCGGCGAGATCGCGGTTCTTGAACAGCGTGCCCGGCTTCGGCACCGAGCCGCCGGGGAGATAGACCGCGGCCGAGCTCTTCCACTCCTTGGTGAAGAGGTCCATGACGCCCTCGATCGCCGCCGGGATGCGCGGCACCAGCGGGTATCCCTTCTCGGCCATCGCGATCACCGGCGAGAGCACGTCGCGCACGGTCTTGCTGCCGTAGTCGCGCAGCATCAGCATCCACGCATCGAAGGATCCCGGCACGGTCGCGGCGAGGAAGCCGGTGCCGGGCACGATCTCGAGGCCCAGGCTGCGGTAGTTGGCGATCGTCGCCTTGGCCGGCGCGGTGCCCTGGCCGCAGATCACGCGCGTCGCCTTGGTCCCGGCGTGGTGAAGGATGATCGGCACCTCGCCTCCCGGCCCGTTCAGATGCGGCTCGACCAGCTGGAGCACGAAGCCGGTGGCGACCGCAGCATCGAAGGCGTTGCCGTCCTTTTCCAGGATCGCCATGCCGGTCGCGGTCGCCAGCCAGTGCGTGGAGGCGACGACGCCGAAGGTGCCGAGGATCTCGGGGCGGGTGGTGAACATGGCGGCTCCGGGGGAGGGGCGGAATAGGGGGTAGGCTCGCGGCCGTGGAGGTTACACCCGCCCCTTAGGCCCCGGCAAATCGGCCTAGAACGACGACATAGGCTCCTTCAGGAACGCGATCTCGGCTTCCGTGCTCTCGCGGCCCAGCGCCTCGTTGCGGTGGGGGAAGCGGCCGAAGCGCTGGATGATCTCCTGGTGGCGGAGCGCGTAAGGAACGATATCGGCGCGCGCGGGATCGTCCTCGGCCAGCCGCTTGAACAGCTCGACCGAGCGTTCCTGGTCGGCGAGCAGCTCGCTGTGCTCGAAGGGCAGGTAGAGGAACATGCGTTCGCAGGAGGTGCTCTGCATGTCGAATCCGCGCTCGATCGCAATACGCGCCACCTCGCGCGCCTTGGGATCGGCGGCGAAGGCCTTCGGGCTGCCGCGGTAGAGATTGCGCGGGAACTGGTCGAGCAGGATGACGAGAGCGAGCGCGCCCTCGCGGTCGGCCTGCCAGCGATCGAGCTCGCCGCGCGCCGCAGCCTCAGTCGTGGAAAGGAAATAACGGCGGATCTCCTCGTCGAAGGCCGGGTCTTTCTTGAACCAGGCCTCGCGGAATGTGCCGCAGACCGAGGTGCCGGGCGCGCCGAACCCGAAGTGAAGGATATCGTTTGCGTGGCTCATGGAAGTCGCCTCAACTCGACAAGGGGGCGTAGGTCTCCGGCCGGCGATGCTCGTAGAAGCGCCAGGTCTCGCGGACCTCGCGCGCGAGATCGAGGTCGATGTCGGCGACGACCAGCGCGTCGCGATCGTCGGGACCCTGCGCCAGGATCTTGCCCCTCGGGTCGACGACGTAGCTCGAGCCGTAGAAGCGGCCGGCGTTCCACGGCGCCTCGATGCCCACGCGGTTGTTGGCGCCCACGAAGTAGCCGTTGGCGACCGCGGCCGCCGGCTGCTCGAGCTGCCAGAGATGGCGCGAGAGGCCTTCCCAGGTCGCCGAGGGGTTGACCACGTACTCGGCGCCGTTGAGGCCGAGCGCACGCCAGCCCTCGGGGAAGTGGCGGTCGTAGCAGATATAGACGCCGAGCTTGAGATAGCGGGTCCGGAACACCGGCCAGCCCTTGGTGCCGTCGGCGAACCAGAACTTCTCGTCGCCGCGCTCGGCCTTTGGGATCATGCTGTGCAGGTCGCGGCCGATGCCGGGGATGTGGACCTTCTGATAGGTGCCGAGCACGCTGCCGTCGGCATCGATGACCACGGCCGTGTTGTAGTGCTTGCCGTCCGGCCCCTTCTCGTAGATCGGCGCCACGATCACCATGGCGTGCTTCTTCGCCAGCGGGATCAGCGCCTGGATCGTCGGCCCGTCGACGGGCTCGGCGGCGGCGAACCATTTCGGCTCGTTGACCGGGCAGAAATAGGGCTGGTTGAACACCTCCTGGAAGGAGATCACCTGCACGCCCTTGGATGCCGCCTCCTCGACCAGCGCGACATGCGCGGCCAGCATGTTGCGACGGATGGTCTCGACGGGGTCGGAGGTGGCGCCTTTCAGGGCCACCTGGGTCACGGCGACGCGGACGGTGCTCACGGGGGCCTCCTGTCGACGAACGTCTTTCCAATCCGATAGATTTGGCTAGTATCGCGCGCCGTTCAGCCCCGGGGGAGTCTCTCGTGAAGATCCGTCATCCTTATCTGCTGTTTCTCGGCGATGCCGCCGACCAGCTCGCCGCCAAGACCGCCAACGGCGTCAATGTCTGGCGCCCCGACTGGTGCAAGGGGCAGTTCCGCCTGCCCGGCTGCAAGGCCGATCTCGGCATCCCCGACATGAACATCAAGGAAGCCGCCAAAGCCGGGGTGAAGACCGTCCTGGTCGGCGTCGCCAACCGCGGCGGCATCATCCCGCCGGCCTGGGAGAAGCACCTGGTCAAGGCCTGCGACCTCGGCATGGACATCGCGAGCGGGCTGCACAACCGCCTGACCGATCTGCCGAAGCTGGTCGCCGCCGCCAAGGCGAACGGGCGCAAGCTCTTCGACGTGCGCCACCCCGACCGCGACTTCGATGTCGGCACCGGCATCAAGCGCAAGGGCAAGCGCCTGCTCACCGTCGGCACCGACTGCTCGGTCGGCAAGATGTTCACCTCGCTCGCGCTCGAGAAGGAGATGCGCCGGCGCAAGATGAAGGCGGATTTCCGCGCCACCGGCCAGACCGGCATCTTCATCGCCGGTTCCGGCGTGTCGATCGACGCGGTGATCTCCGACTTCGTCTCCGGCGCGGTCGAGTGGCTGGCGCCCGCCGCCTCGGATGCCGATCACTGGGACCTGATCGAGGGCCAGGGCTCGCTGTTCCACGCCTCATATGCCGGCGTGACGCTGGGCCTGATCCATGGCTCGCAGCCGGACGCGCTGGTGGTCTGCCATGAGCATGGCCGCGCGCATATGCGCGGTCTGCCGCACTACAAGCATCCGTCCCTCAAGGACTGCATCGAGCGCAACATCGAGGCGGCGAAGCTGACCAACCCCAAGGTCAAGTGCGTCGGCGTCTCGATCAACACGCAGCGCGTTTCCGAGAAGGAGGCGATCAAGCTGCTGAAGAAGACCGAGGACCAGCTGGGCCTGCCCGCGGTCGATCCGATGCGGACCGGCGTCGACGCCATCGTCGATACGCTGCGCTGACATGCGGCGCCTCGCCGCGCGGCAGGAGGTGTTCCCGATCCGGGGCGCCTTCAAGATCAGCCGCGAGACCCGCACCCAGCAGCCGGTGGTCCTGGTCGAGATCACCGAGGGAGACGTCACCGGCCGCGCCGAATGCGTGCCCTACAAGCGCTACGGCGAGTCGATGGACGGCGTCGTCGAGACGATCCTCGGCATGTCCGACGACATCGCCAAGGGCCTCGACCGCGCCGGCCTGCAATCGAAGATGAAGCCGGGCGCGGCGCGCAACGGCGTCGATTGCGCGCTGTGGGACCTGGAAGCCAAGAAGGCCAAGAAACGCGTATGGGACCTGGCGGGACGCCCGGCGCCGAAGCCGGTCGTCACCGCCTTCACCATCAGCTTCGACAATCCTGAGAAGATGAAGGCCGACGCCGCCGCGGCGGCCGAGCGCCCGCTGCTGAAGATAAAGCTCGGCGGCGACGGCGACGACGCGCGCATCCGCGCCGTGCGCGAAGGCGCCCCGAAATCGCGCCTCATCGTCGATCCGAACGAGGCCTGGACCATCGATCACTTCACGCGCTTCTCGCCCGAGTTCGCGACGCTGGGCGTGGAGATGATCGAGCAGCCTTTGCCCTCGACGAACGACGCGGCGCTCGCTTCGGTGCCGCACCCGGTCACCGTCTGCGCGGATGAGAGCGCGCATGATCGTCATCACCTGGCGGAGCTCAAGGGCCGCTACGAGGCGATCAACGTGAAGCTCGACAAGACCGGCGGCCTCACCGAGGCGCTGGCGCTGACCGACGCGGCACGCGCCGCCGGCTTCGAGGTGATGATCGGCTGCATGCTCTCGACCTCGCTCGCGATGGCGCCGGCGGTGCTGATCGCGCAATCGGCGAAATGGGCCGATCTCGACGGCCCGCTGCTGCTCGCCAAGGATCGCGAGCCCAGCCTCCGATTCGACGGCAGCCTCATCCTGCCCTTCGGCCCCGAGGTCTGGGGCTGAAATTCCGCGCCGCCGCTTGTATGGTCAGAGGCGGATGGGTGACGGCATGGATCTCGACGGCTTGAAGGGGTGGGTCGGTCGGCGCACGAGCGTCGATGACGTCGCCTCGCTGCCGCCGGTCGCCGCGCTTTCCGCCACGCTCGACCGCGCCGACGCGCCGCCGAAAACCGGGGATTTCCTGCCGCCTCTCTGGCATTGGCTCTATTTCCTCGAAGCGAAGCCGGCCTCAGAGCTTGGTCCCGACGGGCATCCGAAGCGTGGCGGCTTCCTGCCGCCGGTGCCGTTGCCGCGCCGCATGTGGGCAGGAAGCCGGCTCTCCTTCCTCAAGCCGATTCCCTTAGGCGCCGCGATTCGCCGCGATTCCGAGATCCTCAAGGTCGAGACCAAGGAAGGCCGTACCGGCACGCTCGTGTTCGTCACGGTCAAGCACCGGATCGTCTGCAACGGCGCCACCGCGATCGACGAGGAGCACGACATCGTCTATCGCAACGCGCCCAAGCCGGGCGATGCCGCACCGCCGCCGAAGCCCGCGCCCGCGATCCCCGACTGGTCGCGCCCGCTGACGCCCGATGCGGTAATGCTGTTCCGCTACTCGGCGCTGACCTTCAACGGACACCGCATCCACTACGATCATCCCTACGTCACCCAGGTCGAAGGCTATCCCGGCCTCATCGTCCACGGTCCTCTCCAGGCGACGCTGATGCTCGACCTCGTGCGCCGCCAGCGGCCGGAGGCGAATGTCGCGCGCTTCTCCTTCCGCGCGCTCTCGCCGGTCTTCGCCGATCGCGCGCTCGCCGTCGGCAGCGATGCGAAGGGGGCAGTGTGGATCGCCGACGAGGCCGGCCATCTCGCGATGGACGGCCAGTTCGTGTTAGCAGGCGCTTAGGAGCCTGTCTGAGCGATGGCCATGACCTCAACCGTCGTCACAAGGGCTTGGGCTAGGAGAGCGGCGCGACGTGATGCTGGACGCATCACGAGCGACGTTCGACGACGCCCAAGCCCTTGTGACGACGGCCCTTCGGGTTGCGAAGCGCGGGGCGATGGCTTTGTCGCGGGCGCTAGGCGATGCGTCCAGCATCGCCGTCGCGCCCGCTTCGCGCCCTCATCGCCGCGCTTCGCAATTGAGGCCGTGGCCATTGCTCAGACAGGCTCCTAAATGGAAAGCGGGCATTCTCCGATCGCTGCCGCCGGGCCGCTGCCGCCCGATCCGATGTCGGATGCCTGCGCGCGCTTCTTCCGCACGCATGCCGAGCTCTGGCGTTTCATCGGCTTCGTCTCCGATCTCGCGCTGCGCGTCGACGACATGGCCAGGCTCGCCTCCGAGGCGGTGCCGCCCGGGGTCAGCGGCCGGCCGGTCGGCGGCGGCGCCGCGCAGATGCCCTCGGCCGAAGGGGCGATGGCACGCACGCTGCGCGGCCAGCGCCATGTCTTCCTGCACATGGTCTTGAGCCGGGTCGTCGACAGCTATATCGCCTATGTCGCCGAGCTCACCGTCATGCTCGCGGTCAACAACCCGCGCGCGCTGGGGCCGGGCGAGGGCGTGCCGCTCGAGCTGCTGGTCGAGCACGACTCGATCGACGAGGTGGTCGACGCCATCGTCCGCGACCGCGTCTTCGCGCTCGCCGCCTCGGGCCTCGATGCGCTCGAGGCCTGGGTCGGCGACCGCTTCGGCTTCGCGCTCTTCGTCGAGGACGAGGTCCGCGACCGCGTCGCCCGCCTGATCGACGTCCACAACCTGATCGCCCGCCATCGGGGCCTTGCCACGCGGCGTTTCGCCGGGGCGGATCGCGAGGGACGCCAGAAACCCGGCCAGCCGATCGAGCTCGCCGTCGATCAGCTTTTCTCGGATTCCAGCCTGCTGGCCCGCTCGGTGACCGACATCGACGTCCGCGCCGCCGACCAGTTCGACCTGCCCCGCGCGGTGTCGCCCTCGCTCCCCATCGGCTGACGGTTGCATTGCATCATTTCGATGCGCGCCGGGGGATTGGAATGAGTGATAAGAGCTATCTAATCAGCTGATCGAATAGAGTAAATTTTTTCCAGCCTTGACTTTGCTGCATCGCGGGGTAAATATTGCGGTGCGGCAGGCGACTGCCGCAATGCCCTTATGGGCGTTTCCTCCCTAAACTCGGGCCGTGCCTTCGTGGCACGGCCTCTTTTCTTTCTAAGGCCTTGTTTCAGGCCGAAGGTGGCTGGGTCAGGCCAAGCCCCAGGGCCCGCTGCATCAGCACGCTGTCGACCCAGCGGCCGTGCTTGAAGCCGGCCCCTTCGATCGTCCCGACCCGGCGGAAGCCCAGCGACTCGTGCAGCCCGATCGAGGCGTGGTTGGCGCTGTCGCCGATCACGGCGACCATCTGGCGCTTACCCAGCGCCGTCGCCCTCTCGATCAGAGCCGTGAGCAGCGTCCGGCCGATGCCTTTCCGCGCCGCCTCGGGGGCCAGGTAGACCGAGTTCTCGACCGAATAGCGATAGGCCGGCCGCGGGCGGTAGGGGCCGCAATAGGCGTATCCGACGACCTTCCCGTCGAGCTCGGCGACGATGTAGGGGTACCCCGCCTCGATCAGCGCGGTGTATCGGCGCGTCATCTCCGCGAGATCCGGCGCGATCTCCTCGAAGCTTGCCAGGCCGTTCAGCACGTGATGGCCGTAGATGCGCTGGATCTCGGGCAGATCCGCCGGCGTCGCCGGACGGATGGTCGCCGCGCTCACCGGCGAAGATCGAGCGTGCTGCGTCCGAGCGTCTCGACCAGGCCTATCAGGTCGCGTGAGACCTGCGCGAAGGCGGCGGTCGGCTCGATCCGCGCCTCGTCGAGATAAAGCGCGCGGTTGACCTCGATCTGTAGCGCATGCACGCCGTCGGCGGGGCGGCCGTAATGGCGTGTGGTGAAGCCGCCGGCATAGGGCGTGTTGCGGACGACGGCGTAGCCGCGCTGGCTAAGGAAGGTCTCGGCGCGCTCGACCAGCAGCGGGTCGCAGGACTGGCCGAAGGCGTCGCCGAGCACGATATCGGCCAGCGTCTCGCCGCCGGCCGTGTCGCCGAGGCCGCCGGCGGACGGCATCGAATGGCAATCGACCAGCAGGGCGACGCCGAAGGCGGCCTGGGCCGAGGCGACCAGCCGCGACAGCGCCTGGTGATAGGGCCGCCAGAGCCGCTCGATCGCGGCCATGGCGAGCGTCACCGGCAGCGGCTTGCCGTAGAGCGGACGCCCTGCGGCGGAGAGCCGGGGGATGGCGCCCAGACCGGCAGCGACGCGCGGCGAGCGCGTATTCGCCTCGGCCGGCAGGTCGCCATCGAACATCTCGGGGTCGAGTTCGAAGGCCTCGCGGTTGACGTCGACCATCGAGCGCGGGAACTCGGCGGCCAGAAGCGGGATGCCGAGGCCGGGCGCGCCCGAGAACAGCCGGTCGACGAAGGCATCCTCGGCGCGGCGAAGCTCCGCCTCGGGGACCTCGACCAGGGCCAGGAACTCCGGCGTGTAGCGACGCCCGCTATGGGGCGAGGCGAGCACGATGGGAAGGGACGGGCGATCGGGTGCGCTGAGCGCGATCGGGGAGGTGCCGTGGGCTGCGTCGACAAGTCCGTCCATCGGCGCCGATTTTGACCGAAAGCCGCGACGATGTCACCGAGGCCGCGCGACGCAGCGTGAACTGGCGGCTGCCTGTTGCACGACCTTGGGATTTGATGGTAGAGGCAGCCCCTCGGTGGCCAGACGCCGCTTTAAGGGCGGGCGCGTAGCTCAGCGGGAGAGCACTACCTTGACATGGTAGGGGTCACAGGTTCAATCCCTGTCGCGCCCACCACCGAGCTCTCAGACGATCCGCGACTCGTGCGCCGCCACGTGCTTCACATCGGCCGGTCGTCTTTCCGCATCTCAAGCGCGCGACGATCGGTGCCGGTCGGCATCTAGCGTCCGAGAGTGGCCGCGTCGATCGTCTCGAAGACTGCCTGCTGCTGCAACGGGTGCGCGAGGATGTCGGTGACGCCGGCGAGCCTCGCGAGGCTGGCCTCGCTTTGGCTCGAGCGCTCGATGAAGGCGATGCGGAGCGCGGGATAGCGCGTGCGCAGCTGCCAGAAGGCCTCGAGGCCGGGCCAGGGAGGCAGCGCCCGGTCGGTGATCAGCAAGCGGCATTCCTGGCGCCTCAGGATCTCCGTCACGCGATAGCCGTCCTCCGCGACAATCGTCGTCACCGGCAGCATGGTCGACCAGAAGGCGATCGCGGCGCGGATGATCTCGTCGGCGCAGAGCACGACGACGAGGGCAGGATTCCGCTCGGTCAGGATGACGCTATCCATCGGCGCCATCGCGCCTCTCTCCTTCGCTCATCCGCTGCTTTCGGGTACCCTCGGCGCAGCATGCTTCCGGGGCGCTCACGCTCTATTCGGATAAGCGGGCGAACCGGCGCAATCCCGGCCGGGTTGCTAGGCGCATGTTCCTAAGGGGATTTACCTAGGGGCCCGGCCTTAAGCAGGCTGAACGAGGTCCTGGCATTAGAACAGGCATTCGGGCGCGAGCAGTCGAGCGAGGGTCATGGCGTCGCGGGTGTTTTCTCTTCCGGTTCCGGTCGTCGGCCTGGCTTTCCTCGTGGGTTATGTCGCGCTCGACTGGATGACCTTCATCGAGCCGTTCCTGCCCTTCGGCATCACGCCGTGGAATCCGCCGCCGGGCCTCGGCTTCGTCCTGATCCTGCTCTTCGGCCAGCGCTTCCTTCCGCTGCTGTTCCTGGCACCGCTGCTGGCGGACCTGGTCTTGCGGGGCCTGCCGATGCCGTGGCCGGCGGAGATCGTCACCGTGGCGGTGACGGGCGCGGGCTATGCGCTGGGCGCGCATGTCCTGCTGCGGCCGGAGACGCGCTTCAACCCGGCGCTGCTGTCGATGCGCGACCTGGCCTGGCTCCTCGGTGTCGCTGCCGTCTCGGCGGCAGCGGTCTCGATCGCCTATGTCGGCGCGCTCGTTCTCTTCGGGCTGATGCCGGCCGCCGACTTCGCCGTCGCGGCCGTGCAGTTCTGGGGCGGCGATGCGATCGGCATCGCGGTGGTCGCGCCCGCCGCGCTGATCTTCCTTACCCGCAGTCGGCGTTTCGTTGCCGGCGTCGAGACGATGGCGCAGCTCATCGCCGTGCTGGCGGCGCTGGGCGTCGTCTTCGCCTATGCCCGGCAGGGCCATTTCCAGCTTTTCTACATCCTCTTCCTGCCGATCGTGTGGATGGCGGTGCGCGGCGGCCTCGGCGTCGTGACCATCGGCATCCTGGTGGCCCAGATCGGCCTCGTGCTCGGCATCACCTTCTATCTACCCGGCGATATCAACGTCGCGATGTTCCAGGCGCTGATGCTGGTGCTGGCGCTGACCGGCCTCGCCGCCGGCGCGCTCGTCGACGAGCACCGCAGCACCGAGATGCAGCTCCGGCTGCACCAGGAGTCCCAGGCGCGCCTGGCGCGGCTGGGCAGCGTGGGCGAGCTCGCCGCCGCCATCGCGCATGAGATCAACCAGCCGCTGACCGCCGCCGGCACCTATTCGCGCCTCGTCGCCGAAGGGCTCCGGCAGGGATCGTCACCCGATCCCGATCTCGCCGACACCGCCGGCAAGGCGGCCGCCCAGGTGGCGCGGGCGGGCGAGGTGGTGCGTCGCCTGCGGGCGCTGATCCGCCTTGACCAGGCGGGCCGTGCGCCGGTCGCCGTCGAGCGCATCGTCAAGGCGTCGCTCGACTTGAGCCGGCTCGAGCTCGATCGCCACAATGTCGCGACGGATGTGAGGATCGATGCCGACCTGCCGCCGGTGATGGCAGATATCCTGCAGATAGAGCAGGTGCTGCTCAATCTGCTGCGCAATTCGATCGAGGCCATCGATCACAGCGGTCGGACCTCCGGCATCGTGTCGATCGCCGCCAGCCGCGCCGAGACAGGGGAGGTCGAGCTGAAGGTGAAGGATAACGGCCCGGGCTTTCCCGACGGCTTCGCCGACCTGCCGCTGCTGACCTCGTCGAAGGATGACGGGCTCGGCATCGGGCTCTCGCTGTGTCGCTCGATCGTCGAGGCGCATGGCGGACGCTTCTTCCTCGGCGGCGGCCCGGGCGGGGCGGAGGTGCGGATCCTGCTGCCGGCGGCGGGTGCGCATGGCTGAGATGCTTCACGTGGCGCTCGTCGACGACGACGAGGCGGTGCTCGACGCGCTCCGGCTTCTGCTTTCCGCCAAGGGCATGCGGCCGGCCTGCTTCGCCTCGGCCGGCGCTTATCTCGACGGCCGCGGCGAGCATGATCGGTTCGACTGCATCGTCGCCGATGTGCGCATGCCTGGGATGAGCGGCGTCGATCTGGTCCAACACCTGCAGGGCGAAGCCGCGTCGCCGCCGGTGCTGCTGATCACCGGCCATGGCGACGTCGACATGGCGGTCGCGGCAATCAAGCTCGGCGCCACCGATTTCATCGAGAAGCCCTTCGACGAGACGCGTCTGCTCGAGGCGATCCGGACCGCGGCCAGCACCGATCGACAGAAGCGCGACGAGGCGGCGCGCTTCGCCGAGCTTCGCCTGCGCTACGAGGGCCTGTCCCACCGGCAGCGCCAGGTCATGACGCTGGCGACCGAGGGGCTGTCGAACAAGGAGATCGCGCAGCGCCTCGACATCTCGCCGCGCACGGTCGAGATCCATCGCTCCTGGATGATGACGCGCATGACGGCGCGGAACCTGGCCGAGCTGGTGCGGATGGAGATGGAGCTCAACCGGACGAAGTGACTGGCTCAGCGTTTCAGCCGGACGACCTCGTTCAGCATCTCGTCTGCGGTGGTGATCACCTTGGTCGCCGCCGTATAGGCACGCTGGGTGATGATCATGTTGGTGAACTCCTCGGCGAGATCCACGGTCGATCCTTCCAGCGAGAAGGGCGAGATCGCGCCGGAGGCGCCGGTGTTCGCCGGGCGGAGCTGCGGGTCGCCCGAGGCCGCCGTGGTCGAGTAGGTGTTGCCGTCGCGCCGCTGCAGATCGTTCGGGTTCTGGAAGGTGGCGATCGCAAGCCGGTAGATCTTGTTCGAGAGGCCGTTGGCGTAAACCGCGGTCACGAAGCCGTCGCCGTCGATCCACACGCCCGAGATGCCGGCCGGAGGGACGCCGTCCTGGGTGATCGCGTTGATCGCGTAGCCGCCGGCAACCTGGGAGAGGCCGTTGCCCTGGCCGATCGTGCCGAGGTTCAGGTCGATCGCCATCGGCTGCGCCACGCCCGCCGCCGTGCCGACGACGGCCGAGAAGTCGATGCCCGAGACCGAGAGGACGCCCGAGGCCGAGGGCGTCGTGTTGGTGCCGACCTGGGTCAGCTGGCCCGCATTGTTGAAGACGACCGTGAAGGCCGTCGTCGGCGCGGTGATGCTGGTCGGGTTGAAGGAGAGCGTGACCTCCCAGCTGTTCAGCGCCGTCGGCGTCCAGGTCAGCTCCATCTGCTGCGGCTGGCCGAGGGAGTCGTAGATCGTGACGTTGGTCTGCTGGGTCGGTGTCGTGCCGGTCGTCGGCGGCAGGTTCGCGATGAGATTGACGTTGCGCGTCGGCACCGCGACCGAGGTCCGATCGGCGAGGTTGACCGTCTGCAGGTTGGAGAAGAGGTCGGTGGCGCTGGTGGTGACGCCGGCGGGCGTCAGGTAGTTCCCGGCCGTGTCGAGCTTGTAGCCCTGCAGGTAGTAGCCGGCGGGCGTGACCAGATTGCCTTTCAGGTCCGTGGCGAAGCTCCCGGCCCGCGTGTACAGGTTGGCGGCGTTGCCGGCGACCTGGGTCGATTGCGTGCTGACGACGAAGAAGCCCTTGCCGGCGATGGCGACATCGGTCGAGGAGGTGGTCGCCTGGATCAGGCCCTGGCGGTCGATCTGCTGGAACGGCGTAGCCTGGACGCCGCCCGGCGTGTAGCGGCCTCTGGACTGGGTATCGGTGACCAGCGTCGAGAAGCGCGCGACCGTGCGCTTGAAGCCGATCGTGTTGACGTTGGCGATGTTGTCGGAGATCGCGGCCATGTTCTGCGACTGCGCGTTGAGCGCGGTCACGCCGGAGAACAGGGCGCCGTAGATGCCGGTCATGTCATGTGCCTTCGCACCAGAGTCCCACCCGCTCAGATGCAGTTCGCGAGGCTCAGTCGCCTGAGCAGGGCGGTGACCTGGAAGCTCGCATTGAGCTGCCCCTGCAGGCCCTGCAGCTTGCTGATCGCCTGATAGGGATCGGCGTCCTCGAGCCGGCCGAGCTCGCTGTCGAGCAGGGTCTGGACCTGCTCGTGCTGGAGATCGACCGACTTCAGCCGGTTCTCGATGGCGCCGATGCCGCCGAGCAGCGACCGGAGGCCGTTGAAGGCCGGCGTCGTGGAGGAAGGCACGCCGGAGGGCGGCGTCAGGGTAGAACCTTCGAGTGCCTGGTCGATGCGGAAGCTCGCCGCATCCATGAGCTCGAAGAAGGCGCTCGACGCGCCGTCCACATACTCCGCGGTCGCGAAAGTGTAGACGCCCTGCAGAAGGGCGGCGATGGCCGGATCGTCGCCGCGGACGGTGTAGCCGATGGAAGTTCCGGTGCCGATGCGGACCGTCAGCGCGTTGGTGAAGGGCGGGCTGTTCGAGTAGGCGGCCGTGTCGCCGCGATAAGGGAAGGTGTCGGGCGGCGTGCCGGTGTAGGCGCCGCCGCTCGGTGTCAGCGTCGCGATGACGGCATTGAAGGCCGTGGCGGCGCCGTTCGCCGCGTAGTTCGTGGCGGGACCGGTGTTGATGACGCTGTTCAGCACCTGAAGCGGCGTGCCGGCCACGGTGATTTCGCCCGGATCGATCATCGGCGGCACCGAGGTCAGGCGGCCGGAGAAGAGATAGTCGCCGCCGTACTGGGCGTTCAGGATCTGGTTGATCTCCCTGAGCGCGGCCTGCGCTTCCTGCTGGAAGACCGCGCGCACCGTCGGATCGGCGTCCATGTAGGTGCGGTTCTGCAGGAACTTCGCGCGGAACTCGGTCGCGATCTCCGTCAGCCGCGTCATCGCGTGATCCATGACGCCGAGGCGCGCGCGCGTGGCCGCGATGTTGTCGCGGTAGTTCTGGACCTCCTGCTTCTGCTGGTGGAGAGCGAGCGTCGAGTGGGACGTCGCGCCGAGGCCCGAATACACGTCCGACTTCTTGCCGGAGGCGATCTGTATCTGGACCCTGTCCAGCTCGCCCTGGATGTTGCGGACGGTGCTTCTCAGCAGCAGATTCTGCGCGAGCGTGCCGACGCCGCCGATCGAGGTCACGAGCGGTGCCTCCGTCGCGCGGGTGCAGGGCCGCCCTCGGAGTCGGGGATTGCCGCGCCGGCGTGGGTGGCGTGACGTCCTTGTGCCGGAACGCCCATAGGGGCATAGGCGTCGGACAAGACAATTGCTCCTCGCCGGAGGAGAAGCGCGGCCATTGCCGCGTCATCCGGCGGGAGCCGGCCCTGCTCGATTGCGCGGCGCGGCGAGAAGCCCGGCGTCGCCCTCATCACCATCGCCCTCGGATATTCGCGATTTCGTAGAGCACGGCCGCGAAAGCCGCGCCGCCCAAGCCGAGAACAAGATCTCCTCCGGGCGCGCCGAAGACATGCGTGGCGACCGGGAAGACGAAATCGCCCGCGACGACGCCGATCGCCGCGCCGGTTGCCAGCCACAACGGATAGGGAGTCAGCAGACGCGGCATGGAGATGCTCAAGGGCAGATCCGATAACTTGGCTAAAACTTGACCTAATCTCGGCGTCGGGCGCGTCTTCGTCCACGCCGCGCGAGCACCTAGGGGAAACCCCTAGGGGCCCCCGGATCGGAAGGCAGGGAGGGTGAAAATCGAGGCGCGCCGGCGCGGTGTCGACCTCGCTCGGGCACCCAGGTGGGATTCCCCTAGGCACGTCGTCATGCGTACCACGGCGTCGCCTACGACATCGTTCAGTAAGGCCCCTCGGCGTGGGACGCATCTGTGCCGCGTCGATCCACGCTTCTCCCGAGGAGGGCGGACCGCTGCCCTCGTGAGCCTCTCTGCGGCCTCTTCGCTACGATGCGCGGCTGCGCGTTGCGGCGAGGCAGCGGTCCCAATCCGGTTCGCCCTTGAAGCGTTCGACGAGCGCGTCGACGAAGAGGCGCGTCTTGGCCGGGACGAAGGGGCCGGGCGGCAGCACGACATAGATGCCGAAATCCGGCGTCGGATGGTCGATGAGGAGCGGCTTCACGCGGCCGCGCTCGATCGCGTCGGCGAGATAGAAGGTCGGCATGTTGGCGATGCCGAGTCCGGCGGCCGCCCATTCGAGCAGCACCTCGCTGTTGTCGCTGCGAAGGCGCCCTTCCGGCTTGACCGAGAGGCGCTGCTTGCCCGACTGGAACTGCCAGTTGGAGATCACGGTGCCGGTGTAGATCAGGCAGTCATGGCCTGAGAGATCGCGCGGCGTCTTCGGCGTTCCTTTGCGCTGGAGATAGGCGGGGCTGGCGACCAGCACCGAGCGCGCATCGGTGAGGCGGCGCGCGACCAAACTCGAATCCGGCAGGCTGCCGATGCGGACCGCGGCGTCGAAACGCTCGTCGACGAGGTTGACCAGGCGGTCGGTCGAGGAGACATCGATCTCGAGCCTTGGATTGCGCGCCGCGAGCCCGGCCAGGATCGGCGAGACGTGCTTCACGCCGAAGGTCAGCGGCAGCGACACGCGGAGCCGGCCGGCGACCTCGCCGCCGCGATTGACCAGCGCGTCGCGCGCCTCGTCGAGCTCGGCCAGTATCCTCTCGCCGCGCGCCTTGAACTCGAGGCCGCTCTCGGTCGCGGCGATGCCGCGCGTGGTCCGGCTGAGGAGCTGCGTCCCGAGTTCGGCTTCCAGGCGGCCGATGCGGCGGCTGACGATGGATTTCGAGATGCCGAGCCGGGTCGCGGCGCGGTTGAAGCCGCCGGCCTCGACCACCTCGACGAAGCTCCTGAGATCCTCGAGATCGAGCATGTGTTCCTCTTCGGGCAACAGACAGATGCAGATTTTGCACGTTCTGGTGCTGGGAGAGCAACACTACCTTGAGCCCATCACTTCGCCGCAAGGCGGCCCTACGGAGGCTCTCATGTCGAAAATCCTCGTGATCACCAGCAGCGCCCTCGGCGGCGCGTCCGTTTCCACCCAGCTCGTCGAGGAGACCCTCGCGACGCTGCGCCGGCAGGATCCCGGGGTGTCGGTCGTTGCCCGCGACCTCGGCACCGACCCGGTGCCGCACCTGAACCTCGACGGCGCGACCGCGATCCGCGGCGGCACGCCCGAGAACGCGGCCCAGGCCGCGACCCAGGCGCTGTCCGACGAGCTGATCGCCGAGCTCAAGGCGGCGGACACGATCGTGATCGGCGCCCCCATGTACAATTTCGGCATCGCCTCGACGCTGAAGGCGTGGTTCGACCATGTGCTGCGGGCGGGCGTCACCTTCCGCGATAACGTACAGAATCTTTCGCACTTTCGGGAATGGTGGCTTCTTCTAGAGTGAAGGAGCAAACGATGAGCAGTGAGACTGCGATGGGCCAGGTG
>VGEH01000018.1 GCA_016869375.1 Alphaproteobacteria bacterium
CGAGCATCTCGGTCGCTGCGTCTATGGCGGCATGTTCGAGCCGGGCCACCCCAAGGCCGACAGGAACGGCTTCCGCAAGGACGTGCTGGCTCTCGTACGGGAGCTGGCGCCGACGATCCTCCGCTATCCCGGCGGCAACTTCGTCTCCGGCTATAATTGGGAGGACGGCGTCGGTCCTGTTTCCAAGCGGCCGCGGCGCCTCGACCTCGCCTGGATGTCGACCGAGACCAACGAGTTCGGCACCAACGAGTTCATCGACTGGTGCCGCGCTGCCGATATCGAGCCGATGCTGGCGGTCAATCTCGGCACCCGCGGGCCGGATGCCGCGCGCAACATGGTCGAGTACTGCAACCATCCCGGCGGTACGGCGCTCTCCGACCTCCGCAAGGCGCATGGCTGGAAGAAGCCGCATGACGTCAAGTTCTGGTGCCTGGGCAACGAGATGGACGGGCCTTGGCAGATGGAGGCGAAGACGGCGACCGAGTACGGTCGGATCGCGGTCGAGGCCGCCAAGATGATGAGATGGATCGACGGCTCGATCGAGCTGGCGGCTTGCGGCTCCTCGGGGCGGAAGATGGCGACCTTCGGCGCGTGGGAAGACACCGTGCTCGAGCACACCTTCGATCACGTCGAGTACATCTCTCTTCACACCTATCTGAACAACTACGCCGGCGACACCGAGGCCTTCCTCGCCAGCCCCGACCTGATGGACAGCTTCATCGACGAGGTGGTGGCGATCGCCGACGCGGTCGCGGCGCGGCGGCGCTCCTCGAAACGGATCATGCTGAGCTTCGACGAATGGAACGTCTGGTACCGCACGCGCCGGAACCGCAACGAACGCGTGAAGTCGGGTTGGCCGGTGGCGCCGGAGATCCTGGAAGAGGTCTACAACATGGAGGATGCGCTCGCCTTCGGCGGGGCTTGCATCTCGCTCCTCAACCACGCCGACCGGGTCAAAGCCGGCTGCCTCGCGCAGCTGGTCAACGCAATCGCGCCGATCATGACCGAGACCGGCGGGCCGGCCTGGCGCCAGACGATCTTCTATCCCTTCCAGCATTTCAGCAATTTCGGGCGCGGCCGCGTGCTCCGCGCCCAGGTCGACTCGCCGACCTACAGCGCCAACTACTTCGACCCGAGCGGCCCTCAGGATCTCTACTTCCCGATTCCGGCGGCTCCCTACCTCAAGCTCTCTGCGGTCCATGACGACAAAGGCGGTATGCTGACCCTGTTTGCGCTCAACCGCAGCCTGAACGAGGAGATGCCGCTCGTGGTGAACGCCAGCGGCTTCACGCGGCTCGCGGTTGAGGATGCGATCCAGCTCCGCGACAAGGACCTCAAGGCGGTCAATACCAAGGCGGCGCCCAACCGGGTGAAGCCGTCGGCGCTGACGGGATTGGAGATCAAGCGCGATACGGTGAAGGCGAAGCTGCAGCCTGCCTCCTGGAACGTGATCCGGCTCAAGGTCGGCTGATCGCTCGCTGGCGCCCGGCGCCGGGCTCCACTAGTCTTCGCCGCCGATCACGGGGAGGAATGTCGTGGCGACGAAGACCTATACCGGCGTGTTTCCGATCCCGCCCACACCGTTCGCGGAGAATGGCGATCTCGACCTCGAGGGCCAGAAGCGCGTCCTCGACTGTATGATCGACCAGGGCGTCGACGGCATCTGCATCCTCGCCAACTACTCCGAGCAGTTCCTGCTCTCGGACCAGGAGCGCGATGTGCTGGCCGATCTCTGCTACGGCCATGTGCGCGGCCGCGTGCCGATCATCGTGACGGTCAGTCACTTTTCGACCCGCATTGCTGCCGAGCGCGCCAGGCGGGCAGCCAAGTCCGGCGCGGCCATGCTGATGCTCATGCCCCCCTATCACGGCGCCACCTTGCGCGCGGGCGAGCAGGGGATACTGGAACACTTCGCGCGTATCGCGGACGCAGCGCAGATCCCGATCATGGTGCAGGACGCGCCCCTCAGCGGCACGGCGCTCTCCGTCGGCTTCCTCGCGCGCCTCGCCAAGGAGGTGCCACTGGTCAGCTACTTCAAGATCGAGGTGCCCGGGACGGCGGCGAAGCTCAAGGGCCTGATCGATGCCGGCGGAAAGGCGATCGTCGGTCCCTTCGACGGCGAGGAGTCGATCACGCTCATGGCCGATCTCGATGCCGGCGCCAACGGCACCATGCCGAGTGCGCTGCTGCCGGAGCTGATCAAGCCGGTGCTGGAGCATCATCGCGCCGGCCGCCGCAAGGAGGCGATGGCCGCCTATGCCCGCATCCTCCCGCTGATCAATTTCGAGAACCGGCAATGCGGACTTCGCGCCACCAAGACGGCGATGATGGCCGGTGGCGTGATCAAGAGCGATGCGGTCCGCCATCCGCTGGAGCCGCTGCCGCCTTTGGCACGGGCGGGACTGCTCGAGCTCGGAGCCGAACTCGACCTGATCGCGCTGCGCTGGGGCAAGTAGGAATGCGCTTCATCTCGGCGCCGGCGAAGGACGACCTGGATGCCGTCCGCTTTTGGTTCAAGCGACTCTCCGAATGCGTTCAGGCGGTCGACTTCGAAGCTGCCTATCCGCTTTTCGCCGACGACCTCGTCGCCTTCGGCACCTTCAAGGACTTCGTCGAGGAGCGTCCGGCTGTCGTGAAGGAGCAGTGGAGCAACGTGTGGCCGACCATCCGCAACTTCCGTTGGAGGCTCGACGGGGTGAAGGCGATCGTGTCGGCGGACCGGCTTTCCGCGGTCGGGCTCGCGGTATTCGACTCCGACGGGTTCGCCGAGGACGGAAGCCGCTTCGACCGCCCGGGCCGGGCGACGGTCGCCTTTGCACGGAAATCCACCGGCGAGCCATGGGTCGCGGTGCATACGCATATGTCGCTCTTCCGCGGCACGCCAAGCCGATCCTTCGGCAAGTTCACGGGCCCTTAGACGAAACAGGCAAGAGCCTGAGCGTTCGTTAAGACATTCCTTTGGCGTGGCGCGCGTGGAGGCCAGTGTTTAGAGTAAGCCCGTCCCGCGGACTGGGTGGCGATCCGCGGCAGGCAGGGGCTCCAGCGCCATTTCAATTCGCGTCCGGGAAGACCGTGGTGACGGCATCTGATAGCCGGGCAGAGTGGCGACGATGACACTGCCGATCCGTGTTGCGGCCATTCTCATCGTCATCCTCGGGGTGACGGTCGGCCTGACCACGATTCTCGCCGCCAACAAGTTCAAGCAAGGCCTCGGCGAGGTTCTCGACGCGCGATACCGGCTGATCATCAGCGATGTTGTCGCCACGATCGACACCAAGCTCGACCTCGGCGTCGACCTTGCCGACATGCATAACCTCCAGCCCTTGCTGGACCGATCGGTCGAGTCCGATTCGGCACTGCTCTACGTCGAGGTGCTGGATGCGGAGGGGATCGTTCTCCTGAGTTCCGACTCGAGCAATGTGGGTTTGCCGGCACCTCATTCCTGGCTCAGCGCGACCCGTGGGGCACGCGAGAGCGCCTGGCAGAGAAGCGAGGGCGACACCATCGTCCTCGGCCAGCCGGTGGTTGCCTCGTTCGGTGCCGTCGTCGGCACGGTCGCGCTCGGCTATTCGCGCGACGTCAGCGAGGACCGCGTCGACGAAGTGACCGAGACCTTCATGCATATCGGGGCCGGCGCGGTGATCTTCTTCGCGCTGGCGTTGATCCCGCTCGTGCTCATCCTGCTGCGGCCGGAGCGGCGCGCGCTTGCCGAGGCGGAGAAGCGGATCGCGGCCGCCGCCCGTGGTGAGGCGGTGCCCGATGCGCCGGGAAGCGATCCGCTGCTGTCGGCGGCCTGCGCCGGCGCCGTCGCGGCCTTTGCCGCGATCGAGCATATCCGAGGCGAGGCGGAGCGCCTCGACGAGGAGGGAGCGGAAGCCGGATGAACGACAGCGACCAGACGCCCGCGCAGGCTTCCTTCCGTCGACTCTTTCTGGTGTCGACCGTTCTTCTGGTCGCCGCCGCGGCCGTCGCCGCGGTGCTGATGCTCCGGGTCTTCGTCGGCAACCTGACGCCCGAGATCGAGCGGAAGGCGGCAATGGTGGGCGAGGTGATCTCACGCCAGGTCAGCAGCGCGCTGGATCTCGGGATTCCGTTCGACCGGCTGCACGGCATGGATGCTTTCCTCGACCGCGTGCTCGCCGACAACCCGGACATCGACCACATCGCCGTTTCCGATCCATTCGGGAAGACGACTTACTCGCGCACCAGGCGTAGCGCAGCGGGTCAGGAGCGGGCGGAGACCGCATCCGGCGATGAGGGCCAGGTCCGGGTTCCCGTGAGCGGCGAGGGCCGGCCACGGGCGATGGTCGAGCTCGGGATCAGCCGCGCCGGCATCGAGAGCAAGATCTACGCGGTCGTCTTCGACATGGCGATCGTCCTTCTGGTCGCCGGTCTGTTCGCGTTCGAGCTGCTATCGCTCATTTTCCAGGTGTCGATCGTCGGGCCGCTATCTCGCCTGTGGAGCGCGTTCCGCGCCGCAGCGTCGGGCGACTTCACCACGCGCGTCGCGGCGTCGGGCCAGCGCGAATGGGAGGTCGCCGCCGGAGCGTGGAACGACCTTATCCGGCGTCTCGCCGAAGCGTGGCAGCAGGTTGTCGCCGACGCAGAGAGCGTGCGAGCGACGCTGGCGGAGGCGGAGATCGGCCAGCGCCTCGGACGCCTGGTCGAGGAGACGCAGGCTCGGTTCCGCATGGCCGATCCGCTGCGGCTGAGGACGGTGGTTCGCGCGCAGGCCGTCGCTATCCGAGCGCCCGTCTTCGTCTTCATCATGGCCGAGGAGTTGAGCCGGTCGTTCCTTCCGGTCTTCATTCGCGACATCCGAGACCCAGGTTCGGCGCTGTCGCCGGAGCTCGCGGTCGGCGTGACCATGTCGGCCTTCATGCTCATGGTCGCGGTGGTGACACCTTTCGCCGGCGTCATCGTCGCCAAGCTCGGCGTGCGGCGCATGTTCATGATCGGGGTCGTTCCGAGCGCGCTCGCCTATCTCGGTACGGCCTTCGCCGCCTCCATCGGCGAAGTGATCCTGTGGCGGGCACTGGCGGGTGTCGGCTACGCCGTCGTCTACATCGTCTGCCAGGGTTTTGTCGCGGGCGCGGCGACCCCGCAACGCCGCGCGCAAGGCATGGCCCTGTTCATGGGGGCAGTGTTCGCGGCGGGTGTTTGCGGACCGGCGCTGGGCGGCGTCATCGCCGATCAGGTCGGGCCGCGGCCGACCTTTATCGTCTCGACCGGGCTCTGCCTCCTGTCGCTCATGCTGATCTACGCTCAGCTCCGCCAGCTCGGCGGCGGAGAGGTGCCGGAGCGGCGTCTGCGGCTCGCCGATTTCTCGCTCGTGGTGCGCAATCCTTCGTTCGTGGCGCTGCTTCTCTGCTCGGCAATGCCGGCGAAGATCGCCTTGACCGGCGTTCTGTTTTATCTGGTGCCGCTCCTGCTGGCGAAGCTGGGCAGCACGAGCGCTGAGATCGGCCGCATCCTGATGATCTATGCGGGCTGCACCGCCCTTCTCACGCCGATCGCTGCCCGCGTCGCCGATCGCTGGCGACTGAACGGCTGGATGATCGCGCTCGGCGGCATGGTCTCGGGCCTCGGCATGCTGGCGATCTTGCTCCGGGTCGACGCCTCGGCGGTGGTGATTGCGGTGCTGCTGCTCGGGCTCGGGCACGCCGCCAGCATCGCGCCGCAGCTCGCGGTGGTTCCAGAGATCACTGAGCGAGAGTGCCAGGTGCTCGGTGTCACGGCGGTTCTCAGCGTCTTCCGATCGATAGAGCGCATCGGGTCAGTGATCGGGCCATTGCTGGCGGCCGCCCTGGTCCAGATCGGAGGGGAGGCGCTGGCCATGGCGGCGATCGGCGCCTTCCTCATAGTGATGTCGCTCGCCTATGCGGCCTTCGGCCGGCCCACCGCGATCGCGGCGGAGGCACGATCATGACGCGCCGTCGGATCCCGCGCCGTACGGCGCTCGCCCTTGCGCTCGGCGGAGCGGCCAGCGCGATCGGAGCGCCGGCGATCGCGCAGCGGGCACGCGGCCCCCGCGTCTACATGGTCACCTTCCGGGGTTGGACCGACAGCGATCAGGGCTTCAAGGATTATTTCGAGCGCCGGCGACTGCCGATCGACATCGTTCATCGCGACGTCGGCGGATCGACCGCGCGGCTTCCGGATGTCGTTCGCGAGATCAAGTCCGAGAAGCCCGATCTGGTCTATGCGTGGGGAACCGGCGTGGCGCTCGGCATCATGGGAACGGCTGCCGCTCCCGATCCGGCGCGCTTCGTCACGGACATCCCGGTCGTCTTTCTCAATGTGACTGACCCGGTGGGCAGCGGCATCATCCGCGACCTCAACCCGACCCGGCGCAATATTGCAGGGTCCACTTTCCTGGCGCCTGTCTCCTCACTGCTGCAGGCGTTGCAGTCCTATCGCCCGGTCTATCGCCTCGGCGCCATCTACAATCCTTCCGAGGCGAACTCGGTCGCGATCATCAACGAGGTGCGCGATCAGGGAAAGCAGGCGAACATCACCTTGATCGAGCGCCCGGTTCCGCTCCGCGGCTTGGAGCCTGATCGCGACGCTGTGCCGCGGCTTCTCGACGAACTCGTCGCCGAAGGCGCGCAGTTCCTCTTCATGCCGCCGGACAGCTTCCTGTCGCGCCGCGTCGAGCAGGTGACGGAGGAGGCTCTGAATCGAAAGCTGCCGGCTTTCGCTGCGGCAGAAGGGACGTTGGGAGCCGGCCAGGCGCTGATGGGGCTGATCAGCCGCTATCACAGCATCGGTCAGCTCGCCGGGCTGCAGGCCGATCAGATCCTTTTCCAGGGAGCCGATCCGGGAAGCCTACCGATCGGCAGCCTCAGGCGTTTTTCACTGGTTCTTCGCATGGCGGTGGCCAGGCGGCTCGAGCTCTATCCGCCGATGCTGCTGCTTCGCGTCGCCGAGAGTATCTGAGGCTCGACGATGTCGATCGAAAGCGCGCTCACGGTCCTGACCTCCCGCCTCGCTTCGCAGCGGCGTCTGCGTTATGCGCAGCCGGACCAGGCGAGGATCAAGGTCAACCTCTACACCGACAGCGAAACACGAGCGGTCGCGGCCGCCGTCGCGGATCTCGAGTCTTCTGGGTTCCCGTCCCGTGTCGATTGCCTGATGGTAGGTGACAGCTATCTGATGACCCACCTCGGTCGAGACTCGACCCGTGTCGAGGGCGAAGCCGAGCAGGCTCGGGTGTTCGAGATGATGGTAGGCCTGGTTCGCGCGGTCGCGCGCGAGATCAAGGCGTTCCCCGGTGACCCTCGCCCATGGCTTCTCGCCGATCTCCCGGATGGCGCGATGGCGACGGAAGCGAAGGCGCTCGACAGCATCGCGCGGATGATCGATGCCGGTGCCGAGGCGGTGAAGGTGGAGGTTCTCACGCCCGCAGTCTTCGATGTCATCGCCAAGGCTGCGGCGCGAGGCATTCCGACGGTCGCGCACATCGGCTACAAGCCGCAAGCTGGCGCCAACCGAAAATACGGCGACAATGAAGAGGAGGCGAGATCGCTGCTCGCCGAAGCCGGACAAGCGCGCGCCGCGGGGGCAATCGGACTCGTCCTCGAGCGAGTGTCGCAGCCGGTCATGGCGCTCATCACGCGCCCGCACGAGCGGGGGCTTCCGGTCTGGGCGATCTTCTGCGGGCAGGCCCCCGGTGCCGGCCAGAGCCTCAATGTCTTCGACAGCGTCATCCGACCGAACTTCGCCAATTTCGGCTTCCCGCCGACATCGACCCTGGCGAGGTCGGAGTTTCCGGACGCCTACACGGAAGCGGCCATCAGGGGCCATTTCCTGGCGCTGCTTCGGCACACATATGCCGGCACGTTTCCGCCGCGGCTGGCCTCCGCCCTCGATGCCTCGGCGCTCGCTCGTCTCGGCGACATCGACGTCTGGAGATAGGCGCGTCGATGCTCCTGAGAACCCGCGTCATCGTCATCGTTCTCATGGCCCTGCTCGCCGTCGGCTATGTGCTGGTGCAGGCTGCCTACGAGCGCGAGCGCGTTGTCGACCGCCGCTTCGCGGAGACCAGCGAGGCCGGGCTTGCTGCTCTGTGGAAAGAGGTCTACGCCAACTCGCTCGTCTCGCTCTCGGCTGACCTCGATCGGCTGAGCCGGGAGGCTGGACTCATCGATGCCGTCAGCAACAACGACCGAAGCGCTCTCTCCGATCATATCTGGGAAGACCTCTCATCCGGGCGCTCCCTGCAGGCGCCGACGCATATCGACGTCGTCGATACCAGCAACCGGGTCCTCTTCACGCTGAGCAGCGCCGTGTTTCCGCAACCGGCCTTCGGCCAGTCGGTGGTCGAGCGGATGATCGCGGCGCAAAAGCCCGTGGACGGGCTGCGCTACGACCGCGACCTGCGGCTGGTTCTCCTGGTGGGGACAGCGCTTCGCGACCCCGATGGCCGCGTCGTCGGCGCCGTTACCGTGGGCACTGGCGTAACGCCCGCGCTCAACCGGATGCGCGGCAGCACGGGCAGCCACATGGTGATCGTCAGCCGGCGCGGTCGGCTGCTCGCCGGCACGGACCCCGACCTCTGGCAGCGGATGGCCGAGCACGAAGAGATCCGGCTGGTCGAACCGATTCAGACGCTCGATGTCGATGGCCGCGTTTACACGCTCGTCGGGACCGAGCTCTCCGGCTTGGGCGGCAGCCAGACCGCCCGGCTGATCAGCATTCGCGACACGACCGAGAACGCGCTTGCCGCGCGGCGCCTCACTTACGTTTCGGTCGGCATCGCGCTTGGCCTCGTCGGCGCTATCCTGATCGGCCTTTTCCTGTACCTCAGGCGCAGCTTCGTGCCGCTTGATCGTTCGATCGGGGTGCTCGATGCGCTCGCGCGCGGCGACACCTCGGTCGGCGTCGAAGTATCGGGCCGCGAAGATGAGGTCGGCCGCATTCTGCGGACGATCGAGGTCTTTCGTGCCCAGACGATCACGCTGCAGGGGCTCGAGCGCGCGCGCAACCGTCAGCGTCGGCGTCAGGAGCGGCTGATCCGCAACCAGATGCAGGCGCTGGCCCAGACCCTCGACGAGGCCGAGCGCGAGGGCGTCATCGGCGATCTGGCCGAGATCGAGGCTCTGGGACGCGAAAGCGCCGACAAGGCGCGCGTGCAGGGGGCATCGGACGGGCTCGGCCTGATGGCGGTTGCGCTTCGGAAGCTCGCGAGCCGCGTCATCGGCCAGCAGAATCGGCTGCGCCAGCTGATCGAGGAACTGACCGAGGCGCTGAAGGCGAAAACGGCCTTCCTTGCCCTGCAGCAGGAACTCGACATCGCCGCGCGCATCCAGAAGTCCGTTCTGGCCCGTCCGATGGACCCGACCGAGCGCTTCGAGATCGCCGGCTTGATGATCCCGGCCAAGGAGGTCGGCGGCGACTACTACGACTTCTTCATGCTGGGACCCGACCGGCTCGCGATGGCGGTCGCCGATGTCTCAGGCAAAGGCGTCGCCGCGGCGTTCTTCATGGCGATCACGCGCACCCTGCTTCGTGCGACGACGGCGCTGGTGACCGATCCCACGAGCACGATCACCCGCTTGAACGACATCCTGTCGGCCGATAACGACGAGGGGATGTTCGTCACGATGTTCTATGGCGTGATGAACTTCTCGACTGGCGAGCTCTCCTATGTGAGCGCCGGCCACAACCCGCCGATCCTCAAGCGCGCCAATGGCGAGATCGTGACGCTGCCGCAAACCGGCGGTGTCGCGCTCGGCGTCGTCGAAGGCTTCGACTTTGCGTCGGGCAAGATCAACCTCGCTGCCGGCGACCTTCTCTTCATGTTCACCGACGGCGTCACCGAGGCGTCCAAAGTGGATGGCGAGCTTTATGGCGACGATCGCCTGCTGCGGCGCTTTGCCGGCATCAACGGGGAGCAACCTGCCGCGGTTATCGACACCGTCGTCGCCGATGTCCGCCTCTTCGAGAACGGAGCCGCGCAGGCAGACGACATCACCTGCGTCGCCTTGCAACTGCGCGCTGGCTAGGACCGCTGGCGGCAGCTTTCGCGTCGCTGCTAGGGACGGTTTGCCGAGAGGCGGGCTTTACCCGCCGAAAGGATCGATGAAAGCCCAATCGGTTGCGAGCACGGCTTGCCAGCAGGTGTTCTTGCCATGCGCGCCCGTGCTGCTGGCCGCGGGCAGATCGACGACCATGCCGACGTGACCTCCGGCGAGCCCATGGATGCTGACCAGGTCGTTTCGGATGACGCCGTCGGAACTCAGCCCGCGTATCCGGAAATTGATCCCGGATGTGTCGTCCGAGCTCTTCGAGAACCAGGTTCGGACCATCATCATTGGCTTGAGAAAATTGAAGTTTGCCGCCTTCATGACGTGCTTCATCGCGGGCGCATTGAAGGTGCAGAACGGTACTTCCTCCCAAACGCCGACCGCCTGAGCGAGGCCACCGCCCAGCGAATGGCCGCAGACGGACACTCGTCGGCCGGCTGCGACCTGTTTGGCCGCACGCACCATCTGTCGGGCCGACGAGGTCTGGTTGGGGAGGATACGCAGCCCGATCCGAGCATCGGCGCTCAGATCGCTTAGAAGCTTGCCCTTCTGCTTCGGGTTGGTGCCGCAACACCCGACGACGACATCCTTGTCCGAGTACCAGATGCCCCCCTGGAAGCCATCGCCGAAAAGCGTTCCCGTCTCCCACTTCTGGACCCGCCAGTTGTCGACCATGTGGCCGGCCGGGTCTTCGTAGTATTGGCTCGTCCCGGTGAAGTATGCGGCGTAAGCGATTTTCGCGTAGTCGAGACAGGTGGCCATCCGAGCTACCTCCTTCGTCGGTCGGCGATGTCACCGGCATTTCTGCATAATGATACCACATGAGTAAATTATTGAATTGACTTAGCTATTTGTGATGTTTCCGGTGAGGGAGGTCTAAAGGAGCGTCTCAGGACGAAGGGCGTCGCAGCATTACCGCCTTGCTTGGTGGTAACTCTCTCCGCTCGCTTGCTCCAGGAAAGTAAAATTCTCCTATTCGCCAGGCGCCGTCTGATCCGACTTTACGCGTAAGTGAATGCAGGACGGCTGTGCAATTGAATAGATACTCACCTGATTTAATGAAACGAGTATTATTTTGTATATTTATTGTCGTCTATTGATTGTTGCCTGAAATTTGCGACTCTCTTAACGTGAGATCGGTGATGACGGGCGTCAGTGTCGTGCGTCACATCGATGAAGTCTTGTTGCAGTTTAGGATCGTTGAGTTCCGGTCTCGACACGTTGTGAGGGGCGTGGCTATCCTGCGGCAGCTGCGGAGTCTGGGGTGGGACTCAAGGTAGCCAACGCGCGGCGCCCAAGGCGCCCAAGGGGAGGCGTGCGTGGTCTCAGTCGACCTGCAGTCGCTAGTTCGTGGGCTGAATCCTTCCTGCCGGAAGGCGCTCGAGGCCGCTGTCGGCCTCACCCTTTCTCGTACGCACTACAACGCCGAGATCGAGCACTGGCTCTTGAAGCTGGTGGAGTCGCCCGGCGGCGATATCCCTCTAATCCTCAGACAGTACGAGGTTAACGTCGCGCGGCTGACTGCCGACCTCACGCGCGTCCTCGACAAGCTCAAGACGGGCAACAGCCGGCCTCCGGCTCTGTCGCCGGACATCATCACGCTGGTCCGCGAGGCTTGGCTCATCGCCTCGCTGCGTTACGGCGTCGCCCAGATTCGCTCGGGTCACCTTCTGGCGGCCTTGCTGTCTAATGAGAGTTTGGCGCCGCGGGCGCGCGAGTCCTCCGCCGAACTCGGACGCATCCCGGCCGAGACGCTGCTCAAGGATCTCCAGAAGATCGTCGCGAGTTCGTCGGAGGCGGCAGAGGCACCGGCGCTTGGCGGCGGCGGAGCAGGGGGCGAAGCGGGGCCGGCGGCCGTCCGTCCGGCCGGCTCGGGCGCTCTCGACCAGTTCACCATCGACCTCACGGCGCAGGCGAAGGCCGGCAAGATCGACACGATCGTAGGGCGGGATCCCGAGGTCCGGCAGATCGTCGACATCCTGCTGCGCCGGCGACAGAACAACCCGATCCTCACGGGTGAAGCCGGCGTCGGCAAGACCGCCGTCGTCGAGGGCTTCGCGCTTCGCATCGCCCAGGGCGATGTGCCGGATGCGCTCAAAGGCGTCGTGATCCGCACGCTCGATCTCGGCCTTCTGCAGGCGGGCGCCGGCATGAAGGGCGAGTTCGAAAACCGGCTGAAGAGCGTGATCGACGAGATCAAGGCGTCGCCCGTGCCCATCATCACCTTCATCGATGAGGCGCATACGCTGATCGGCGCCGGCGGCGCCGCGGGTCAGAACGATGCCGCGAACCTGCTGAAGCCGGCGCTCGCGCGCGGCGAGATGCGGACCATCGCTGCCACAACCTGGGCCGAATACAAGAAGTACTTCGAACGCGATCCGGCGCTGACCCGTCGCTTCCAGGTGGTCAAGGTCGAGGAGCCGGAGGAGCCGATCGCGATCGCGATGATGCGCGGCCTCGTGCCGGTGCTGGAGAAGCACCACAAGGTTCGCATCCTGAGCGACGCGGTGAAGGACTCGGTGCGGCTCTCGCACCGCTACATCCCGGCGCGCCAGCTTCCCGACAAGTCGGTGAGCCTGCTGGATACGGCCTGCGCCCGCGTGGCGATGAGCCAAGGCGCGATCCCGGCGCCGATAGAGGATTGCCGGCGCCAAATCGAGTCGCTGACCGCCGAGATCGGCATCGCCCAGCGCGAGGCGAAGACGCGCGGCGCCGAGGCCGAGCTCATCGCTGAGCTCGAGGTCAAGAAGGCCGCTGCCGAGAAGGAGCTGGTGGCGCTTGAGGCGCGCTGGAACGAAGAGAAGGCGATGGTGAAGCAGCTGGGTGAGCTGCGCGCCAAGCTCGAGGACGAGAAAGAGCCGGCTGGCGCAGACGTCCGGACCGAGTACGAGGCGCTGGTCAAGAAGCTGCGCACGCTCCAGGGCGAGGCGCCGCTGGTCAAGGACAGCGTCGATGGCCAGGCGATCGCCGATGTCGTGGCGGCGTGGACCGGCATTCCGGTCGGCCGGATGATGGGCGACGAGATCCGCAACGTGCTCGGCCTCAAGGAGAGGATGAAGCAGCGGATCATCGGCCAGGATCACGCGATCGATACGATCTCTGAGGCGATGTGGACGGCCCGTGCCAAGCTCACGGATCCGCGCAAGCCCATCGGCGTCTTCATGCTCGCGGGCACCAGCGGCGTCGGCAAGACCGAGACCGCGCTGGCGCTTGCCGACCAGCTTTACGGCGGCGAGCAGAACATGACGACGATCGCCATGTCGGAGTTCAAGGAAGAGCACAAGGTCTCGATGCTCGTGGGCTCGCCGCCCGGGTATGTCGGCTACGGCGAGGGCGGCGTCCTGACCGAGGCGGTGCGCCGCCGGCCATACAGCGTGATCCTGCTCGACGAGGTCGAGAAGGCACATCCCGGCGTCCAGGACGTGTTCTTCCAGGTCTTCGACAAGGGCTCTCTGCGCGACGGCGAAGGCCGCGACATCGACTTCAAGAACACGGTCATCATCCTGACCTCGAACGCCGGCACCGAGACGATTGCCAAGCTGGCGGCCGATCCGGACACGATGCCGGATCCGAAGGGGCTGACCGAGGCGATCCGGCCGGAACTCCTCAAATTCTTCAAGCCGGCCTTCCTCGGCCGCATCGTCGTGATCCCCTACCTGCCGCTTTCCGATGATGTGCTGAAGCGCATCATCGAGATCAATATGGGGCGTATCCGCTCGCGCCTCAGAGAGCACTACAAGGCGGAGTTCGACTACGACCCGGCACTGGTCGCGAACATCGCCGAGCGGTGCAAGGAAAACGAGAGCGGAGCGAGAAACGTCGAGACGATCGTGTCCCGGACCTTGCTGCCGGAGCTGTCGGCACGCCTGCTTGGGCGTATGGCCGACGGTCAGCCGGTGTCGAAGGTCCGCGTCTCGCCGGGGGCGGATGGTGGGTTCGCCTACGAGATCAACTAGCGCAAGCCTAGATCGTTCGAGCAGCAGCCAACGGAGAAAAAAATGGCGATCTATATGAAGTACGAAGGCATTGACGGCGAGGCGACGCACGAGAACCACAAGAAGTGGCTCGACATCAACAGCCTGCAGTGGGGCATGGGGCGCGCCATCAGCACCAAGGCCGGCGCATCCACCAACCGCGAGGCTTCGGAGCCTTCGGTCTCGGAAGTCACCATCACCAAGCTGATGGACTCGGCCTCGCCGAAGTTCTTTACCGAGTCGTGCACCGGCGCGGCCGGCAAGAAGGTCGAGATCCATCTCGTGACGACCGGCAGCCCCGGCAACACCTATGCCGAGTACACGCTGACCGATGGGCTGGTCTCCTCCTACTCGATGAGCTCGGGCGGCGATCGTCCGACGGAGTCGATCTCGATCAGCTTCACCAAGGTCGAGTACAAGTTCACGCCATACGACAACAAGAACAAGGCTGGCACGCCGATCGCGGTCAGCTACGACCTCAGCACGACCAAGAGCGGCTGATCCCGATTGAAGGAGGTTGGCGGAGGGGGCCGTCAGCGGACGGCACCCTTTGTCCACCATGGTTCCGGTGAACGAGACGGGTGGCTGAGGCGTGTCCATAACGCAGACCGGCCGCTGGCTGTCGATGACGACCCCGCTCGGGGCCGACGTGCTGATCGCGACGGCGATCAGCGGTCGCGAGCAGCTATCATCGCTCTATTCGTTCAAGATCGACTGTTTTTCGACCAACACCGCGATCCAGCCCGGCGACCTGCTCGGCCAGCACGCCAGCGCCACGGTCCAGCGCGGCGACGGCACGACGCGCGTCTTCAGCGGCATCGTTCGCTCGATTGCCTCGGGGCCGATGCTGACAGCCACGCACCGCGCCTACCAGATCGAGCTCGTGCCGCCGCTCTGGTTGCTCACCCGCACCTCCGACTGCCGCGTCTTCCAGAGCCAGACCGCCATGGACATCGTCGAGGCGGTACTCAAGGAAGGCAGCATCACCGGCTACAAGAAGAAGACCAGCGGCAGCTTCGTCAAACGCGACTGCTGCGTCCAGTTCAACGAGACCGATTTCGCCTTCGTCTCGCGCCTGCTCGAGTCGATCGGCGTCTTCTACTACTTCGAGCATGGCGCCAGCGCCACGACGATGGTCATGGGCAACGCGACGACCGCGTGGTTCGACTGCGTTGATGCGGAGGTGACGTTCCGTGCCGGCGACGACCCCTCCTACGAGAACGTCAACGACTGGCAGGACGCCCGCCGCTTCGTTTCCGGCAAATGGGCGCTCAAGGACTACGACTTCGAGAATCCCGATACGGATCTCGCCGTCACTGAGACGACCGTGCTTTCGGTCTCGAGCTTCAAGACCTGGGAGCGCTTCGAGTATCCTGGACCCTACAAGGTCAAGGCAGACGGCACGGCCGACGCTAAGGTCAGGATGGCGACCGAAGAGGCCGAATGGGCCGAGGTGGCGGGCCGCGGTGCCGTTCGCGGCTTCGCGCCGGGCGCCAAGTTCAAGCTCTCGCGCCATCCGGTTTCGGCAGAGGCCGGAAAGAGCTTCGTCGTGACCGAGGTGACGCACGAGGCGCGCGACCCGACGCATTTCAGCCGCGATCCGAACGAGCGTCCCTTCTATCGCAACAGCTTCAGCTGTCTTCCTGACTCGGTGCTGTTCCGTCCGCCCTGGATGACGCCCAAGCCGCGCATGGCCGGTCCCCAGACCGCGACGGTGGTCGGGCCCTCGGGCGAGGAGATCCACTGCGACAAGTACGGGCGCATCCGGGTGCTGTTCCGCTGGGATAGGCTCGGCAAGAAGGACGATACGGCCTTCTGCTGGGTGAGGCTGGCGCAGCCGATGGCCGGCGCCAAATGGGGCATCTATTCGATCCCGCGCGTCGGCATGGAGGTGCTGGTCGATTTCCTCAACGGCGACCCAGACTACCCGGTTGTCGTCGCCTGTCTCACCAACGCGACCAATATGCCGCCATACGATCTGCCGACGGATCGCACCAAGAGCGGCATCAAGACGCGAAGCTCGCCGTCCGGCGACGCGACGATGTTCAACGAACTGCGCTTCGAGGACAAGAAGGGCTCCGAGGAGGTCTATGTCCACGCGCAGAAGGATTTCAAGCGCGTGGTCGTCAACGACGATGTGCTGTCGGTCACCGGCACGCGCACGCTGACCACCAAAGGCAATGTCACCGAGACGGTCAGCGAAGGCGACTGGGCGATGACCGTCGCAAAGGGCGGGCACAGCCTGACGGTCTCCAAGGGCGACCATTCGGTCGACGTCGCCGAGGGCGGTCAGTCGGTGACGGTCTCCAAGGGCGATCAGACCATCGCGGTCGCC
Source organism: Alphaproteobacteria bacterium (assembly GCA_016869375.1). Taxonomy (GTDB): domain Bacteria; phylum Pseudomonadota; class Alphaproteobacteria; order SHVZ01; family SHVZ01; genus SHVZ01. The sequence continues at coordinate 16,338 of VGEH01000018.1, forward strand.
AAGGGCAAGCGCGAGCTCACCGTCGACGGCAACCACACGGTCGAAGTGACGAAGGGCGATGAGTCGCTGACCGTCAAGGCCGGCAAACGGACCGTGAAGGTGGACAAGGGCGATGACAGCCTGACCGTCGCCAAGGGGGCCATCACGATAAAGGCGACGGCCGGAAAGATCACGATCGAGGCGGGAACCTCGATCGAGCTCAAGCAGGGTTCGAACAGCATCAAGATCGATGCCGGGGGCGTCACCATCAAGGGCGGGTCTATCAAGGCGACGGCGAGCATCTCGGCCGAGATCAAAGGCGCCCAGACCAAGCTCGAGGGATCCGGGATGGTGACGATCAAAGGCGGCCTGGTGCAGATCAACTGAGGCGATGATGAAGATTCCCGCTCTTCAGAAGGTCTCGGTCGCGCTCGCCTCCGACGTGCTCGCCAAGTGCGAGCCGACCGATGACGGAAAAAAGCTGGCGCAGCCGGGCATGACTCCGTCGCGTTTCGTCGAGGCGGCGGTCGCGGCCGAGGCCTTTCCCGATGCGATCCGATTCCTCGCCTTTGCGCTTCCGATCCGGGAGGCGGTCTGGTGGGCCTGCCTTGTCGTCCGCGACTCTCTGGGGAAGGAGATCACGCCTCAGGGGGCCGCAGTCCTAGAGGCAGTCGAGGCTTGGGTCTACAAGCCGGCCGACGCCAATCGCCGCGCGGTCTTCGCGAAAGGGGAGGCCGTCGGTTTCGACAATCCGGTCGGGTATCTGGCCCTCGGCGCCTTCTGGAGCGGGGGCAGCATGGCGCCGCCGGGATTGCCGGAGGTGCCCCCCGATCCCGCCCTGGCGCCGAACGCCGTGGCCGCCGCCATTCTGCTCGCGGCCGTGGTCAGCGGTCCGGAGCAGGCCGTAGAGCGCTATGGGCGGGCTCTGGCCCGGGCCGTGAGCATCGCCAATGGGGGAGACGGGCGTCAGATTTAGGGGGAAGGCCCCCACGGAAACAGTTGATTTCCGCCAATATGTGATATCTTGCGACAGCAGGATGGGAGGGCAACCATGACGAGTGTCCACGGCAAGCTGAACCGGGTGCGGAAGCCTCGTGTTCACATTTCGTACGAGGTCGAGACCGGCGGCGCGCTGCAGCAGCGCGAGCTGCCTTTCGTGGTTGGTGTGCTGGGCGACTTCTCCGGTCACCCGACCGAGCCCCTGAAGGGTCTCAAAGACCGGAAGTTCATCCAGATCGACCGGGACAACTTCAACGATGTCATGGCCCGCATGACGCCCGGCCTGAACATTAAGGTCGAGAACACGCTCGCCGGCGACGGCTCCGAGATGGGCGTACAGCTCAAGTTCAACTCGATGGAGGACTTCGAGCCCGGCCGCATCGTCGAGCAGGTCGAGCCGCTGAAGAAGCTTCTCGACACCCGCAACAAGCTTCGCGATCTACTCGGCAAGGCCGACCGGTCGGAGGAACTCGAGTCGCTGCTCGAGAAGGTCCTGCAGAATTCCGAGGAACTGGACAAGCTCTCTGCCGATCTCGGCATCGAGAAGCCGGCCAAGGAGGAAAAGTAAATGTCGACGCAGACCGAAGCCAAGCAGGGCGAAGCTGCAACCGCGGAAGGCGCAGCCGTAAGCCTGCTCGACCAGGCGATCGGCGCCACCAAGCAGACCGAGCGTGACCGCGCTCAGGAACTGATCAAGGCGCTGACCCAGGAAGCGCTGAGCGGCACCGTAACGTTCAACAAGAACCTGGCGGTGACGATCAACAAGGCGATCGCCGCGATCGACGAGAAGATGTCGAAGCAGCTCTCGGCGATCATGCACAACGCCGACTTCCAGAAGCTCGAAGGCTCCTGGCGCGGCCTGCATTACCTGGTGATGAACTCGGAGACGGGCTCGACCCTGAAGATTCGGGTCATGAACGTCTCCAAGAAGGACCTCTACAAGGACATCTCGAAGGCGGCCGAGTTCGACCAGAGCCAGACCTTCAAGAAGCTCTACGAGGAGGAATTCGGCACGCCCGGCGGCGAGCCTTATGGCGCGCTGGTCGGCGACTACGAGTTCACCAACCACCCCGAGGACATCGAGCTGCTGACCGGCATGTCCCAGGTCGCCGCCGCGTCCTTCGCCCCCTTCGTGACCGCGGCCGGTCCCGGCATGTTCGGCATGAAGGACTACACCGAGCTCTCCAAGCCGCGCGACATGGAGAAGATCTTCGAGTCGGTCGAGTACGCGAAGTGGCGGAGCTTCCGGGAGAGCGAGGATTCGCGCTTCGTCTCACTGGCCATGCCGCGCGTACTGGCGCGCTTGCCCTATGGCTCGGCCACCAAGCCGATCGAGGAGTTCGCCTTCGAGGAAGCGCCGCGCGACGCGAAGGGCGCCACTCGTCCGCTCGCCCACAACGAGTTCACCTGGTCCAACGCCGCCTACGTCATGGCCGGCCGCATGACCAACGCTTTCGCCCAGTACAAGTTCTGCACCGCGATCCGCGGCGCCGAAGGCGGCGGCAAGGTCGAGAACCTGCCGAGCTACACTTTCACCAGCGATGACGGCGATATCGACCAGAAGTGCCCGACCGAGATCGGCATCACCGATCGTCGCGAGGCGGAGCTCTCCAAACTCGGCTTCCTGCCGCTCGCCCACTACAAGAACACCGACTACGCCGTGTTCTTCGGTGGCCAGACCGCGCAGAAGCCGAAGAAGTACGACACGCCCGACGCGACGGCGAATGCTGCGATCTCGGCGCGCCTGCCGTACATGATGGCCTCCTCGCGCTTCGCCCACTACCTCAAGGTCCTGGCGCGCGACAAGATCGGCTCCTTCATGGAGGCGTCGGACTGCGAGCAGTGGCTGAACCGCTGGATCTCGCAGTACGTCAACGGCAACGCCCAGGCGAGCGCCGAGATGAAGGCGCAGTACCCGCTGGCCGAGGCGGCTGTCTCGGTCAAGGAAGTGCCTGGGGCTCCCGGTTCGTACCAGGCGGTCGCCTATATGCGGCCGTGGCTCCAGATGGAGGAGCTTACGACCTCCATGCGCATGGTCGCCCGCATCCCGAAGATGGGATGACCGGCGCGCCGTGACGGCCGATGCTGGCGCCGGAGGGGGCGACTGAGCGCACGGCGCCGGAGGCGATGGCCTTCGGCGACGACCTCCGGACGCTTGCGGACTGGTTCGGGCCGGAGGGGCTTCGGCGCCTGTCCGAGCGCGGCGGGGCCTCGGCTCGCGAGATCCTCGACCGCGACATTGCCCTGATCGACGAGCTGTTGACCGAGCAGGTCAACGCCATTCTGCATCATCCGGCGTTCCAGAAGCTCGAGGCGAACTGGCGTGGCCTCGAGTATCTCGCCCGTCAGGCCCAGGGCGTCGACGGCGTCGTCCTCCGCGTCCTCCATGCCACCTGGCAGGAGGTCTGCCGCGATCAGGAGCGCGCCGCTGAGTTCGATCAGAGCGCCATGTTCGAGAAGATCTACGAGGAGGAGTTCGGCACCCCCGGCGGCCGGCCCTACGGCCTCCTGATCGGCGCCTACGAGGTCCAGCACAGGCGCACGCCCGACCAGCTGACCGACGACATCGGCGCGCTCCGCGGGCTCGCGGTCGTCGCCGCGGCGGCATTCGCCCCGCTTGTCGTCGGCGCGACGCCGGTGCTGCTCGGGCTCGATGCGTGGTCGGACCTCGGCCAGCCGATCGACCTGGTCACGCCGTTCCGGCATTCCGACTATGCGCGCTGGCATCAGCTTCAGGCGATGGAAGAGTCGCGCTTCCTCGGCGTCGTCCTGCCCCGAATCCTGCTCAGGCGGCCTTATGGAGACCGGCCCGCGTTCAGCGCCGGCTTTCGCTATCGCGAGAGCACGCCGTCGGCGCGGGAGTATCTCTGGGGCAGCGGCGTCTTCGCCTTCGCGGCGGTCGTCGTCCGCGCCTATGGCGACTATCGCTGGTTCGCCGATATCCGCGGCCTGCATCCCGACGGCACTGGCGGCGGTCTGGTCAGCGGCCTGCCCGAGCGCGACTTCGACGCCGAAGGCAGCGGTGGCCCGACCCAGTCCTCGGTCGAGGTCATGCTGACCGAGACGCAAGACCGCATCCTCGCGGAGCTCGGCTTCATCGCGATCAATCCCTGCCGCTTCCGCAGCGATCTCGTCTTCTATTCCAATCAGTCGGTCCAGCGCGCCCGCATCTACGACAAGGCCGACACCACCGCCAGCGCCAAGCTGTCGACGATGCTGCAATACATGCTCTGCGTCAGCCGCTTCGCTCATCACCTCAAGGTCATGGTGCGAGACAGCGTCGGTGCAATGATCACGCCCGAGACGATCGAGGAGCGCCTGCACAAATGGCTGCTCGGCTTCTCGCTCGGCAACGAGGCGGCGAGCCTCGAGATGAAGGCGAGGTACCCGCTGCGGGAGGCGAGCGTCCAGGTGCGCGAGCAGCCGGGCAAGCCCGGCGTCTACCAGTGCATGATCAACCTCCGCCCGCATTTCCAGCTCGACCTCGTCGAGTCCGCCTTCAGCCTGACGACGGAACTGGTCGTCCCCCAATCGACCTGAGGAGAAGCGCTACATGCCGAATGCCAAGGAGTTGTTCGACCAGGGAAAGCTCAAGGCGGCGATCGAAGCGTTGAACGCCGAGATCCGCGCCAATCCCACCGACACCAAGCGCCGGGCCTTCCTTGGCGAGCTCCTGTGCTTCGCCGGCGACATCGATCGTGCCGACCGCACCTTCGACATCATCGGGCAGCAGAACATGGAGGCGGCGGTCCCCGTCGCCGGCATCCGGCACGTGCTTCGCGGCGAGATGCATCGCCGCGAGTCCTGGAACGAAGGGCGCCTGCCCGAGTTCCTCGATCAGCCGCCGGAGTGGCTCAAGCAAACGCTGCAGTCGACCGTGCTCAGGCGGGGTGGAGATGCGGCTGGTGCCGCCAAGTGCCTCGCCGAAGCGGAAGCGGCGAGGCCGGCGGTGAAAGGCACCTGCAACGGCGCTGCCTTCGACGACTGGCGCGACGCCGACGACACCACCGCCGGCTTCATGGAAGTGCTGACCGCGACGGGCAAGTACTACTGGGTGCCGTTCGGCCGCATCCAGAAGCTCGCCTTCGAGAGGCCTACGAACACGCTCGACCTCCTGTGGCGCCGCGCCAAGATCGAGGTCGCTGACGGGCCGCAGGGCGAGGTGTACATCCCCGCGCTCTATGCCGGTAGCGACAAGTCCGACGACGAGGCGATGCGCCTCGGCCGCGCCACCGACTGGATCGAGGAAGGCGAGGGCGTCGTGCGCGGCGTCGGACAGCGTTGCTTCCTGATCGGCGAGGACCTCAAATCGATTATGGAAATCGAGACGCTGGCCTTCGTCGGAGCGGGCGCGTGACCGGTCGCGACGCGAAGGAGTCGATCCTTGCCCAGGCCTCGCTCCTGGACAGGCTGATCGACTTCAATCCCGCGGACGCCGCCGATGCGAATGTCTCCTATACCGAGAGCCTGGCTACTCTTCGCGAAGCGGTGCGGCGCGACCTCGAGTCGCTTTTGAACACCCGGCGCTCCGCGCTCGAATGGCCGTCACAGCTGCGTGAGATCGACCGGTCGGTCGTGAGTTACGGCGTAGGTGACGTTTGCGGCCTGCATGTCGCCGATGCGATCGAGCGCGAGCAGTTCCGTGCCTCGGTCGAGACCGCGATCCGCAACTTCGAGCCGCGCTTCCAGTCCTTCTCGGTGACGCTGGACCAGGGCGTCGACGAGACGAACCGCCGCCTCGGGCTTCGCATCGAGGCCCTGATGCATGCCGACCCCGTGCCGCAGTCGCTTGTCTTCAGCTCCATCGTCGAGCCCTCCACGCAGCATTTCAAGGTGGCCGAGAGCCGTCGATGAGCGAGGAGCTTCTCACTCTCTACAATCGCGAGCTGGAGGCGATCCGCCGGCTCGCCGCCGAGTTCGCAGAGGCGCATCCCAAGGTCGCGGGCCGCCTCAGGGTGACGGCGGATGCGATCGAGGATCCGCATGTCGAGCGCCTGATCGAGGCGGTCGCCTTTCTCAACGCGCGGGTTCATCTCCGGCTCGAGGATGACTTCCCCGAGCTGACCGCGGGGCTCCTCGACACGCTATACCCGCACTACCTCGCGCCGATCCCTTCATTCGCCACGGTGCAGTTCCAGGCGGCGCCCGAGCTCGAAGGCAGCCATGACATACCGGCCGGTACCGAGCTCGAGACCGAGGCGGTCAATGGCGAGACCTGTCGGTTCCGCACCTGTCATCCGGTGAAGCTCTGGCCGATTGCCGTCGACGCCGTGGCGCTCGCCGGTCGGCCGCTGACCGCGCCGCCTAATCCGGCCGCGGCAGGGGCGGCAGCTTGCCTGCGGATCTCGCTGAAGGCGATGGCGCCCGACAAGACCATCGGCTCGCTCAACATCCGCGACCTTCGCTTCTTCCTTCGCGGTACGACAGCGCATCCGCTCTATGAGCTGATCTTCAATCACACGCTCTCGGTCGCGCTCGCCGAGTCGCCGAACGACCGCAACCCGATCATTCTCGACCCGGCCTGCCTCAAGCCGGTCGGCTTCGAAGCGGAAGAGGCGCTTCTCCCTTATCCGAAGCGCACGCTCTCGGCCTACGGCCTCCTGACCGAGTACTTCGCGTTTCCGGAGAAGCATCTCTACTTCACGCTCGAAGGCGTCGATGCCGCCCGCAATGCCGGCAGCAAGCTCGATCTCTTCCTCTACTTCGACAAGACTTTCCCGGAGCTCGAGCGCAGCGTGACGATCGATGCGGTGGCGCTCGGCTGCTCGCCGATGGTCAATCTGTTTCCGCTGCGAGCCGAGCCGATCGCCGTCGATCAGACGACCTCCGAGTATCGGATCGTCGCCGACTCGCGGCGCCCTATGTCGACCGAAGTCCACTCGATTCTCTCGGTGCGCTCGACCGACAGTGCCGGCAAGAGTCGGACGGTACTGCCGATGTACGGGCTCGATCATCACGGCGCCGAGCGGCCGCGATGCTACTGGTTCGCGGCGCGTCGCCCGGGGACCGGCCGCGACAAAGGCACCGAGCTGTTCCTGACGCTTGTGGATGCCGACTTCAATCCTGCTGGACCCGCCGACGAGGTTCTGAGCCTCGAGGTGCTCTGCACGAACCGCAACCTCACGACCGTGCTGCCCTATGGCGGCGGTCGGCCGACGTTGACGCTGGCGGGCGGTGGAGCGGCGGTGAAGCGCATCGCGTGCCTGACGCCGCCGACCACACCGATACGGATGACCGCGCGGGGCCAGTATCGCTGGCGCCTCCTGTCGCACCTGTCACTGAACCACCTGTCGCTCTGCAACGGGGAGGAGGGGGCGGCGGCGCTCAGGGAGATCCTGATGCTCTACGACCTCCGCGATTCCGGTGAGACCCGTGCCATGCTGGACGGCGTTCTCGCGGTCGAGAGCCGGCCGGCAGCGGCGCGCGTCGCCTCGCGTCACTGGGGCGCGGTCTGCCAGGGCAACGATGTCACCGTCGAGCTCGACGACAGCCGCTTCACCGGGCAGGGGCTGTTCCTCTTCGCCTCGGTGCTCGAGCGGTTCTTGGGCGCCTACACCACGATCAACAGCTTCGTCCGCCTCGCCGTAAGGATCCGCGGACGCCAGGGGTATCTTCGCAAATGGCCGGCACGTTCCGGAAACCGGCATCTTCTCTAGTCGCCGCGCTCGTCAGGGATCCGCGGCGCTTCGCGTTCTTCCAGGTCGCCCGCCTGCTCGAGCGCTGGCGTCGGCGTCGACCGGCTGACGGCAAGCTCGGGGAGACGCTCAAGGATCCTGTCCGCTTTCGCGCGACACCGGACCTCGCCTTCCAGGGCAGCGAGGTCAGAGAGGTCGAGGCGCCGCCGCAGGGCCCGGCGGGCGTCCAGGTAGGCTTCATGGGCGTCGCCGGCGCCGGCGGGGCGTTGCCGCCGATGTATGCCGAACTGCTGATGCAGACGGTGCGCGCACGGTCGACCGCGCTCAAGGGCTTCCTCGATCTCTTCAACCACCGTTCGCTTCTCCTGCTGTTCCGCGCCTGGTCCAAGTACCGGTTGCCGATCCAGCTCGAGCGGTCGCTGGCGAAGGGTGACGACCCGCCGAGCCGGCTGGTGTTCGCGTTGTCGGGTCTCGGCACCGAACCGCTGCGCGGCCGGCTGGCCGTCGACGATCATCTCGTCGGCTTCTTCTCAGGGCATTTCACGCGCGGGCCGCGCCCGGCCGAGGGGCTGCAATCCGTCCTTGAGAGTCTCCAGGGCGAGCCGGTCGAAGTGCGGCAGTTCCAGGGGCGTTGGATTCGCCTCGAGGACGCCGACCTCACCCGGCTGAAGACGCCGCGGCCATCCGCGCCGGGTCACACGAGGCTCGGCGTCGACTGCGTCCTCGGTGGCCGCGTCTGGGACGTGCAGGGAGGCGTGAAGCTCGTCATCGGTCCGGTCTCGCCCAAAGTCTTTCGCCAGCTTCTGCCGGATGGAGAGCGCGCGCGCATTGTCGTCGACACCGCGCGTCTTTATGCCGGTCTGCAGGCCTCCTTCGTCCTGCAGGTGATCATCGCCGGCGGCGACGCGCCGGATCTGAGGCTCGACGCTGCCGAGCCCGAGAGCCCGCGCCTCGGCTGGAACACATGGCTCGGGCGTCCGCATGAGGGGCTCGTCGCCGACGCCGTCTTCGCCCCGGCGCCGTCGCAGCCGAGGAAGGCCGCATGACGCAGGACTGGACCGGCGGCTACGTCGCCGACATTGAGTATGTGCCCGGCTTCTACCGCGAGCAGTCGCCGGCGTTCATGGATATCGCCTGCCTGCTCCGCAGCGTCGAGCCGCCGTATCGCGGCGAAGGCTGGGTCTATTGCGATCTCGGCTGCGGCCAGGGAATGACCTGCCTGCTTCTCGCCGCGGCGAATCCCGAGGGGCAGTTCATCGGAATCGACTTCAATCCCGCTCACATCGCTCGCGCGCGCGATCTCGCGCGCCGGATGGAATTGAAGAACGTCACCTTCATCGAAGCCTCCTTCGAGGCGCTTGTCGAGGTGCCCGAGCGATTGCCGGAGCTCGACTACGTCGCCTTGCAGGGCGTCTACGCTTGGGTTGGCGAAGCGGGTCGCCGCGCGATCGTCGATCTGCTTGCGGCGCGCCTGAAGCCGGGCGGGATCGCCTATGTCAGCTACAATTCGATGCCGGCCTGGGCATCGATCCTGCCGTACCAGCGGCTTTTCCTCGAATACGCAAAGCTAAGCGGCCTCGGCAGCGGTGCGGCGATCACCCACGCGATCGCGCTTGCCGACAGGATGCGGGAGACCGGTGCGCCCGGCCTTCGCGACGACGACGTGCTCAAGCGGCTGAAGGGCGACCTCGAGAAGGGCAATGTCAGCTATCTGGTGCACGAGTACCTGAACGACGGCTGGCAGCCGCTCTATCATGCGGATGTCGCGCGTGGCATGGCCAAGGCCAAGCTCTCCTTCGTCGCCAACGGCACCGTGCTCGACAATTTCCCCGAACTCAGCCTGAGCCCGCAGCAGCGCGAGATCCTCGGCGGCATCGCCGATCCGATCGTTCGTGAGACCTTCCGCGACTACCTCGGTCCGCGATCGTTCCGCCGGGACCTCTTTGTCAAGGGCGCCCGCTATCTCAACCCTGCACGCCGCGACGAACGCCTGAAAGCGATGCGCCTGGGCATCGCGGTCGGACCGTCCGGGATCAAGAAGGACATCGCGACGCCGCTCGGTACGGCGACGCTCGAGCCCGGACTATACGAGCCCGTCCTCGACGCGCTCGCGTGTGGCCCGCATTCGGTCGCCGATCTCCTCAAGCTGCCCGGCATCAAGAGCCGGCAGGAGCCGCAGGCGGTCGAGATGGTCGGCATGCTGGTCGGATCGAGCCAGGCCCTGCCGGTGGTCGAGAAGCCGAGCTCCGCTGCGCGCGCCGCGTGCCGCGGCCATAACCGCGTGATGGTCGACTTCGTCGACTTCGCGCCCGGCGTTCCGGCGAAGGCGCTCGCCGCCGCCGATACGGGTCTCGGCATTCATCTCCAGACCTTCGAGCTCTTTGCCTATGGCGCCCTGATCGATCGCAGGCCGGCGACGGTCGAGGGGCTCGTGGACTACGCCTGGGCGCGGCTGAGCCGGACCGGAGAGCGGCTTCGCCGCGACGGCGTCGCGATCGAGGATGAAGCGGAAACCCGCACGATCCTGTCGACCGAACTTGGATTCACGCTCCGGGAAGCCGTGCCCGTCTGGCGTCATCTCGGCCTGATCGATCCTGAGTCGTGACCGCAATTGGCAGCACGCTCGGCAAGTTCCGGATCGAGAGCATTCTCGGGCGCGGCGCCACCAGCATCGTCTATCGCGCCCAGGACATGGTCGACAGCCGGGTCGTCGCGCTCAAGGCGCTGCGCGAGGAGCTGCTGGCGGATGGCGAGCGCGGCGGCACGTTGCAGCGCTTCTCCCGCGAGGCGCGCATCGGATTGTCGCTTCGGCATCCCCACATCGTTCGCCTGTGGGAAGCCGGGGAGGCGATGGGGGTGCCGTTCATCGCCATGGAGCTGGTCCAGGGCGAGGCGATGGATACGCTCACACGCCGGCACATTCCGGTCGCGCCCGACATCTCCTGCGCGTTGATCGCCGCCGTCCTCGATGCGCTCGAGCACGCCCATCGCGCCTCGATCATTCATCGCGACGTGAAGCCGGCGAACATTGTCATGCGGCGGCCCGGCGCCGATCCCGTGCTGATGGATTTCGGCGTCGCCCGCATGGGCGGATCCGACGTGACCCAGCTCGGCGAGATGTTGGGGACGCCCGCCTACATGTCGCCCGAACAGCTTCGCGGCGCGGTCATCGACCACCGCACGGATCTGCATGCCGTCGGCGTCATTCTCTATCAGCTCGTCACCGGACGGCGGCCCTATGCCGGCGCGGTTGCCGAGGTCATGCATCAGATCTGCACGATCGAGCCGCCGCCGCCCTCGACGATCCTGCCCTCTTTGGCGTCTTTCGACGCGATCATCGCGCGGTCGCTCGCCAAGGACCCTCGGGCGCGCTTCGCCTCCGCCGCCGAGTTCGCAGCGACGCTACGCTCGTTGAGCCTTGGCCGAAGCGAGCAGCCGGCGGCAGCGCAAACGGCGGCCGCCGCAGCGCAGCCGCGGCCGGCGATCCGGCCGGCGTCGCTCGACGATCTCGATCAGGCGCTGCGCTCGGTCGTGGCCGAAGGCGTCGACGAGGAAGCGCGCGACATCATCGACGACCTCCTGGGGCGTATCGCGAATGCCGATCGCGAGCGGTTCGGGCGCATCGCCCTGGAGGCCGGCATCTTGCCGCTGGCCCACGATCTCGCAGCGACGGCGCTTCGCCCCGGTCGAGCGACGAGACCGAAGGGCCACTGGCTTTCGGGCGTCGAGCTTGCGGTCTTGCTGCAGCGACGGATCGAGCATGACGCGGCCAAGCGGGCAGGGACGACAGCGCTCGTCGATCTCGCCTTCCACATCGCCGGAATATTCCTGACCTATTCGAGCGAACTTTCGAGCCGTCTCGCCGCCGACGATGCACCCGATATCGGTGCGCTCGAGCTCGATTTCATCCGGCTCGATACGCTGATCGTCGGTCTCGACGTGCTCGGCGCCCGGCGCGAGCTGCGCCTTGCCGAGGCCGCCAGCCGCGTGATGGTCGCCCAGGTGCTGCGCCGCGCCGCCCGCATCATCGAAGCCTATGTCGAGACGGGCGACCCGATGGCCCGTTTCGACGTGGTTGCAATGCTGGTCCAGGTCGACGACCTGATCTCGCTCGCGATGCGCCTGACCGGGCATCAGGAGTCTTCCGAGATCGACTCCGTCGCCGAACTTGGGGATGAAGCCGCGCGGCGCTTCCTGCAAAGTGTCGTCGGGCTGGTCGGCATGATCGCGGACGAGCTCGCCAAGACGCTCGCCTCGGCCGACGCGTCCGCCATGGACGAGTTCGTCGGGCAGCTGAAGCAGGTGCGCCTCATCTACCAGTTCGCCGCCAAGCTCGACGGCGACCGCTTCAAGGACCTGCTGACGGCCCTGACTGGCGGCGTCTACGAGCTGTTCGTGCGCCTGACGCGTTCGCTGACGGCTGGCCCGGCGAACCCGACGACGCGGCTCCAGGGCGAGGCGCTCTACGACATGGCCTCGTCGCTCGGCTGGCGCGACCTCGCCAACCAGCTGCTGGTGTGGATCCGCCGCTCGGTGCTGACCTGATGCGTGGGACCGTGCTAGCCTTCCACAGGAACTGAGGAAACCGCATGCCGCCCGCCGCCCGCCTAGGCGATATGGTCAAGCAGGACGCGCCGCACTGCCACTCGCCGATCCACCCGGCGGCACCGGTACCGGCGCCGGCCCCGCATCCGGGCCTGCCGCTCACCATCATCAAGGGCCAGCCGACCGTGCTGATCGGCAAGAAGCCGGCAGCGCGCGCGACCGATACGACTGGACCCTGCATGCTGCCGGGCTGCGTGCCGGGGGGGCCGGGGATGATCAGCCTGGGCTCGAAGACGGTGATGATCGGCGGCATGCCGGCGGCGCGCGTCAACGACATGACCGCCCATACGAGCTGCGTCGCGCCGATCCCGAGCCCGGTCGGCAAGATACTGCCGCCGGGCGAGCCCAAGGTGATCATCGGCGGCTAGCCGATCCGCCGATGCGCGACTCCCACTTCGCAGAACTGGCGCCGGTCTGTCCTCGCTGTCGCGACGACGCCGGCGGATCTCCGATCGAGATGGCGATCTCGACGGACCGTCGCGACGGCCGGGTGGTGGACGGCATACTCGTCTGCAGCAACCCGGCCTGTCGGCAGGAATTCCCGATCGTCGGCGGCCTCCCGGTGATGGTGTCGGATGTGCGCGGCTTCGTGCAGGAGGCGCTTTTCCATCTTCTGGCGCGCGACGACGTCTCCGGCGAGGTGGAGTCGCTGCTCGGCGATGCGGCCGGCGCGGGCTCCGGCTTCGATGCTGTGCGTCAGCAGCAGTCGAGCTATGGCTGGGACCATTGGAGCGATCTTGATCCGGAGGAAGGGCAGGGTGAGGGAGGCGGCGTGCTGGCCTGCCTGGAGGCGGGCCTCGGCATGCTGCCCGAGGCGCCTGCAGGTCCTGTGCTCGATCTCGGCTGCGCCACCGGACGCAGCAGCTTCCATCTCGCCGACCGGCTCGGCCACATGGTGGTCGGCGTCGATCTCAACGTGCCCTTGATCCGTATCGCCAGGCGCGTTCTCGATGACGGCATGGTCCGCGTTCCCGTGCGGCGCGGCGGCGTGGTCTATGAGCGCCGGGAGTTTCCCGTCGAGCTCGCATCGAGCGCCCGGGTCGACTTCTGGGTCGGCAACGCGCTGTCGCTGCCTTTCGACGATGCGACCTTCGGCCTCGTCGTCGCGCTCAACCTGATCGACTGCCTTGCTTCGCCGGCTGACGGCCTCAGGGAGATCGCCCGTGTGCTCCGGCCCGGCGGTGCCGCGATCATCGCCTGTCCCTTCGACTGGACGCCGGCGGTGACGCCGATGGAGGCCTGGCTCGGCGGGCATTCGCAGCGGGGCTCGCATCGTGGCGCCTCCGAGGTCGCTCTCGATCGCCTGCTTGCCGATGGTGCGCTCGGATTGAAGCCGTTGGCGCCGGCGCGGGATGTTGCTTGGAAAGTACGGTTGCACGATCGCGCGACGGTCCACTATCAAACCCATGTCGTCGTCCTCGGCAGGGAGGAGACCGGGTGAAGCTCGTCCTGACCATGGCCCAGGGGCCCGACCGCGGCCGCAAGCGCGAAGTCGATGCGGCGAGCCTGGTCGTCGGCCGCGGCGAGGATTGCGGCTGGGTCGTCGCCGATCCCGAGCGCATGCTTTCGAAGAACCACCTCCGGATCGACTTCCGCGAGGGTCAGTACATCCTGACCGACACCAGCACCAACGGCGTCTTCATCAATGGCGCCGAGGAGCCACTCGGCCGCGGCAACCAAGCGATGCTGAAGCAGGGTGACCGAATCGTGCTCGGTCGGGTGACGCTCTCCGTCGATCTGGTGGCACCGACCGCGGCCGAGGATCCGTTCTTCGCGACCTTGTCCAAGCCGCCGGCAGCCGCTCCGCTGCCGATCGAGGACGATCCTTTCGCGCCCATGCCCAGTGCTCCCGCGCCGTCGTCGTCGCTTGGATCCGGTGGCGCAATTCCCGACGACTTCGACCTCGACCTGCCGCCGCTCTCAGGCGATCCGCTGGCAGGGCAGGCCGATTCGCCTTTCGCGCCGGCGCCCCAGGCGGGGTTTCCTTCATCCGGTGCCGGCGGCATTCCCGATGACTGGCTGGGGCCGCCGGTGTCGGGCTCCGCCGAGCAGCAGGCTGCTGCCGAGCTGGCTGAGGCGCTTTGGCGGCTGGCCCGAGTCGCGGCGGCAGCCCATCCTGATTCTCCTGTCGCCGGCAATGCGATCTCCCAGGCGGGGTCGGCAACTGCCGTCTCTACCTTGTTATCCGGCCCCAGCGGCGAGCAGACCTTGCGGCGGCTATTCTCGGACCTCCAAGAACTGGTACTTAGGCAGCGGTAGAGATAAACCTAGGCGGAGGTTCTGGGCCTTTCGCCGGGGAGGTGTCCGCCATGCTGGGGAACAAGGTCGTCTGGTCGGAAGGCCTGTTCCTGAGGCAGCACCACCTGCAGCAGCAGGAGCGCTATTTCGAGCGCCTCGTCCGCGACCGGGCGGAAGCCTGCGGTCCCTATAGCTGGGGTGTCTCCGAGCTCGTGCTCGACCAGGGTCTGCTGGGCCTCGGCCAGTTCGCCGTCACCCGTTGCCGCGGCATCTTCGAGGACGGCACGCCGTTCTCGCTGCCCGACGACGATCGGCCGCCGCTGCCTCTGCCCGTGCCGGAAACGGTGCGCGACAAGATCATCTATCTGGCGCTCCCGATCCGCCAGCGCGGCGGGCTCGAAGTCGGTCCCGAGGACAGCCCGAGCCTGACGCGCTTCGTGCCGGAAGCGGTCGAGGTGCAGGACGCCAATGACGGCTCGCCGATTCCGGCCGAGATGCAGGTCGGCCGCCTCCGGCTGCGCTATCTCATCGAGGGCATGGACAGCTCCGGCCACCTCCTGGTCGGGCTCGGCCGTGTGATCGAGGTGCGGTCGGAGCGCGGCATCGTGCTCGACGACAAGTACGCGGCGCCAGCGCTCGACTGCCGCGCGGTCTCGGCGCTCTCTGCGATCCTCGTCGATATCCAGGGGCTGATCTCCCATCGCGCCTCGGCGCTGGCGCTCAGGGTAGCCGGCGGCGACGGCCGTGGCGTCGGCGAGATCGCTGAGTTCCTGCTGCTGCAGATCCTCAACCGCTACGAGCCGTTGCTGGCTCATCTCAACGCGACGCCGCTGGTTCATCCCGAGCGGCTCTACTCGCTCGCGGTGATGCTGGCGGGCGAGCTCGCCACCATTTCCAGCACCGGGAAGCGGCCGCCGGCCTTTCCGCCCTATCGCCACGACGATCTGCAGAACTCCTTCACGCCCGTGCTGGCGGAGCTCCGGCGCTCGCTTTCGACCGTGCTTGAGCAGTCGGCGATCCAGATCCCGCTGGTCGAGAGAAAATACGGCATCCGCACCGGCCAGATCGCCGATCGCAGCCTGATCAACAATGCGACCTTCGTGCTCTCGGTCAAGGCAGCGCTGCCTGTCCAGCAGCTGATGCGCGCCTTCCCGGCCCAGGTGAAGATCGGGCCGGTGGAGCAGATCCGCGAGCTGGTGAACGTGGCGCTGCCGGGTATTCCCGTCCGTCCGCTGCCGGTGGCGCCGCGCCAGCTGCCGTTCCATGCCGGCTCCACCTATTTCGAGCTCGAGCGCGCCAATCCTCTCTGGCAGCGCATGGCGCCGACCGGTGGTATCGCGCTTCATGTCGCCGGAGAGTTCCCGCAGCTCGAGATCGACCTCTGGGCTATCCGGGGATAGTGCCTCTTGGCAGACCGCTCGCCCTTCGAAGAAGACGATCTCGACCGGACAGTCGTCCGGCGGCCGGGGGCGGGACCGGCGGCGCCTGCGGCACAACCGGCGGCACCGAAGGCGGCTCCGCCAACGCTCGGTTCTCCATCTTTCGGCGCCGGTGCGACTGGGCCGCGCCGACCGGCCCGTGGCGGCGCGCCGCCGCGGGAGCGTGATCGCACGCCGCGGATGCGGGGTGAGGGCACGGAGGAGACGGTCTGGACCCTGGGAGCGGTCAATCCGCTCTGCGCCGTCGCAGCCCCGCTGCTCGCGCTCGCCGTGCGGCTCCGGGAGTCGCCGCAGCCGGCCAATCTCGATCAGACCCGCGATCAGGTCATCGCCGAGGTGCGCTCCTTCGAGACCGGCGCGCTCGGGCACGGCATCGCGCCGGACCGCATCCGCCTTGCGCGCTATCTCGTCTGCGCCACCGTCGACGACCTGGTGATGAGCACCGAATGGGGGGCGCAGGGCCAGTGGGCGGCGCGCGGTCTGGTCAGCACGGTCGAGCAGGAGACCTGGGGGGGCGAGCGCTTCTTCAGCATGGTCGAGCAGGCGCTGAGCGATCCGGTCGGATCGGTCGAGGTGCTGGAGCTCGCCTATATCTGTCTCGCCATAGGCTTCGCCGGCCGCTATCGCGTGGCGCCGCGCGGCGGCGCCGAGCTTTCGACCTTGCGCGACCGCATCTACCGGACCATACGCCGGGTGCGCGGCGAGCCGGAGCGCGACCTTTCGCCGATGTGGCGCGGCCTCAACGTGCCTTATGCTCCGCCCCGCGCGCCGTTCCCGGTGTGGACGGCGTCGGCCGCCTGTCTCGTGCTGCTGGCCGGCATCTATGCGTTCTTCAGCGTCGATCTCAATCGGCGCGCCGACCGCGTCGCCACCAAGCTGACGGAGCTGTTTCCGACCGGGCAGGTCCAGGTCGCGCGGCCTACGCCGGCAGCGCCGGCGCCGCCACCGCCGCCCGCTCCGGCGCAGACACAGATCGACCGCATCCGCCAGCGCCTCGCCGCCGATGTGCAGTCACGGCAGGTCGAGATCGGCCAGGTGGAGCGCTTCATCTATCTCCGCATCGCCAGCGTCGGGCTGTTCGACAGCGGTGCGGCGCGGGTCTCGGCCGAGTTCTCGACCTTGCTTGCGCGCGTTGCCGCTGCGCTGGCGCCGGAGCCGGGGCAGGTCTTCGTCATCGGGCATACCGACGACGTGCCTCTACGCGGCGGGCAGTATGCAGACAATGACGCGCTGTCTCGCGCGCGCGCCGAGGCGACGGCCGAGGCGTTGCGCGTAGGCCTGGGCGGCGCCAACCGCGTCAGCGCGCTCGGGCGCGGCTCCTCCGAGCCGATCGCCAGCAACGCGACGGTCGAAGGTCGCGCGATCAATCGCCGGATCGAGATCCTGCTTCCGCGCGCGGATGCGCCGAGCCCATGACGGGCCGGGACACGGGCGCCGGCCGGACCGCACGACGTACCGGTCGCGCCTCCGCACGTCCCTCGCGTGAGACCAGCGAGCCGGCGCGATCGACGGCGCTGGAGGATATGGCAGCGCTCGGCGATCGGCTGAAGCAGGCCGAGGCGTTGCTCGAGGCGAGACGGCAGACGCCGTATTCGACGCCCTGGTATCTCGTCATCGGCCCGCGCGCGGCCGGCAAGACGGCCTGGCTTTCCGGCCTCGGCATGCCGAACGACGCGATCCGCGAAGGCGACACGGCGGCGCCCACCGTCACCTGCGACGTGCTCGTATACGAGGAGGCGGTCTTCCTCGACGTAGCCGGTCGGCTGGTCTCCCAGGACGTCGACCCCCAGGCCGACCGCATGGCCTGGGCCGGGCTCCTGCGCCTTCTCCTCAAGCGCCGCCCGACGTTGCCGATCAGCGGCATGATCGTCATGGTCCCGGCGGAGACACTGGCCGATACCGAGGACCGGCGTGGCGCGGTGGCGGCGATGCGCCTGCGGCTGAGGGAGCTCGGACGCATGATCGGCGGTAAGCTTCCGGTCTATCTGGTAGCGACCAAGCTCGACCTCGCTCCCGGCTGCTTCGCGATGCTGTCGGCGCTCGACGACGACGAGACCGACCAGGTCTGGGGCGTGACGTTCAACAAGCAGCGCCCGACCGACGACGCGCAGCGTGCCGGCTTCGAGGATCTGATCGCGCGGCTCGCCGATCAGGTGATCCTCCGCCAGCATCACGGCATGGACGAGCGCATGGCGGCCGGGATGTGGCTGCTGCCGCGGGACCTCGCGCGCCTCGCCGCCGGGACCGTCTCGCTCGGCTCGGCCATCGTCGACGAGCCCGCGCTGATGCTTCGCGGTTTCTATCTTTCGGCGCATCCGGCGGCGGTTCGGGATACGCGGCGGACGGCGGTCGCTCCCTTCGCTCGGCCGCTGTTCGAGACGGTGATCCTGCGAGAGGCGGGCATGGCATCGCGTCCACAGCCGCGCCGTGCCACGCAGATTCTCCATCTGGCCGTCGCTCCGCTCCTTGCCCTGATCCTTGGCGCCGGCTTCGCCTGGTCTTACGGTGAGAACCGCGAGACCCTGAATGTCGCCGAGGCGGCAGCCGCGGAGATCGATACGGCGCTCGCACCGATCCCGCTGACCGAGATCGCGGAGTCCGACCCGTCGCGGGTCCTGCCGATCGTGAACGGACTCGACTGGTTCCGCCGCGAGTTGCCGACGCCGCGGATCTCGCCCTGGCTCAGCGACGGCAGCACGGTGCGGATGCGAGCCGCCTCGGCTTATCTGCGTTCGCTCGAGTTCCTGATCGAGCCGCGCCTCCTGCTCGGTCTCGAGCGCGCGATCGCCGTCGAGGGGCCGCGCGGCATGGCTGCTCAGGCCTATCTCGGTGTCGGCACGGCGCCATCCCGTTCGACCGCGCTGGTCGCAGCCTGCCTAGCGCAGTCACCCTGGCCGACGCTGACGCGGGACTCGGCGAGCGCTTTCGGCCGGCACGCCGAGACCCTGCTGCGCGCGGCGCAACAGCCGCTCGACGTCCATGCGACGACGCTGAGCCGACTGCAGGCCTGGGCAGGTAGAGCCTCGTGAAGAAGCTGCTCAAGCGCATCGGCGGCTGGTTCGCCAATCCATGGGTGATAACGGCCCTGGTGGCGCTGGCGGTCGGACTTCTCCTCTGGTTCATCGTGCCGCTGATCGCGATCGGCGATGTGAAGCTGCTGCAGAGCGAGACCTCGCGACTGGTCGCGTTGCTGATTCTCACGGTCATCTGGGCGCTGACCAACGTCTTCATCGGCCAGTCGCGCCGGGCTGCGAACGAGGCGCTGATCCAGGATCTCGAAGCGGCTTCCGCGGTCGACGAGGCAAAGGCCGCGAACGAAGCCGCCTCGGCCGAGGAACTTCAATCCATCGGCGAGCGCCTTCGCGACGCGCTGCAGCTCCTCAAGCAGTCGCGTTTCGGCAAGAGCGGCGGGTTGCGTCTCTATCAGGTCCCCTGGTACGTGCTGCTCGGCCCGCCCGGATCGGGCAAGACCACGGCGCTGTCGCGAAGCGGCCTGGACTTCCCGCTGCAGGAGCGCTTGGGCCAGCTGCCGGTCACCGGCATCGGCGGCACGCACAATTGCGATTGGTGGATCGCCGACCGCGCGGTCTTCATCGATACCGCCGGGCGCTACACCACGCATGATAGCCATAAGGAGGTCGATCAGCGCGTCTGGCACGGGCTGCTCGACATCCTGAAGAAGCACCGACCGCGCCAGCCGCTCAACGGCGCGCTCATCATGCTGCCGCTGCCCGAGCTGGCACGCATGGGCGAGGAGGAGCGGGCGACCGTCTCCAAGGCGATCCGCTTCCGCCTGACCGAGGTCCAGGAACGCCTCGGCACGCGCCTGCCGGTCTACATGATCTTCACCAAGTGCGACCTGATCCCCGGCTTCATCGAGTTCTTCAGCCCGCTCAACAAGGCGAAGCGCGCCGTGCCGCTCGGCGTCAGCCTTCCTTATGACAGCGGCTCCGGCACCGATCCGGTCGCCGGCTTCGGCTCCGCCTTCGACGGCCTGGTGGACGACATCCGCCGCCAGGTCCTCCGGCGTCTCAACCAGGAGCCGGATATCGGCTCGCGCTCGCTGGTCCTCGAATTTCCCTTCCAGCTCGCGAGCCTGCGGGACACGGCGCTCGAGTTCCTGGCGCGGACCTTCGGCCGCAACCGGCTCGAGCGCCCGTCGCTGCTGCGCGGTTTCTACTTCACCAGCGGCACGCAGAGCGGCGACCTAGCCGACGGTCTCGCCGGGCAGCTTGAGCAGAAGTTCGCGATTGGGGCGGAACGTCGGGCCGAGGTCCAGGAAGGCGCCGAGCGGACACGCAGCTACTTCGTCTCGGGGCTTCTCACCGATGTGGTGCTCAAGGAGGCGGGGCTTGCCGGCACCGACTGGGCGGTCGTGCATCGCCGGCGCCTGCGTGCCTGGGCCGCCGCGGCCGTGTCCCTCGTGGCGACGCTATGCCTCGGATCGGTGCTCGCCTTCTCCTGGCTCGGCAGCCAGCAGGCGCTGGGCGGGCTCGAGGGCGATGCCGACCTGCTCAACGAGGCATCGGCCCGCCGCGCCCAGGTGCTGCAGGACCGAACCCTGATATCGACGCTGGGCGCGCTCGACCGGGCGCGCGCGATCGTCACCCAGGCGACGGAGAGGGAGAGGTCCTCCTTCGCGCTCGGCATCTACCAGGGCGATGCCGTCGTCGCCTCGGCCTCGTCGCTCTATGGGCGCATGCTCGACGGCCTGCTCCTGCCGGCGGTCGTCAACCGGCTTGCCGAACAGGTGCGCACGGGATCGAGCCGGGCGGACTTCCTGTTTCCGGCGCTCAAGTCCTATCTGATGGCGACGAATGCCGGCGTCTATGACGGTGCGTTCCTCACGCAGTGGCTGACCCTCGACTGGAACGCGCGGAACCCGGCTGCGAACCAGGCGGCGCTTCGCGACAGCTTCGCAACCCATATGCGCACGCTGGCGGCGGCCGGGCCGCGCCCCGGCGTTCGTCCCGACGATGCGCTGGTCGAGGCAGCACGCCGGGCGCTCGCGACGACCTCGATGGCGGATCGCGGCTACGGCCTCCTGAAGCAGCTGCCGGAGGTGACGGCCCTGCCGCCCTGGCGCGTCGTCGATCATGCAGGCCCTGCGGCTCCGCGGGCGCTTCGACGGCTGTCGGGCGTCCAGCTCTGGGAAGGCGTGCCAGGCCTCTACACCTATGACGCCTTCCATGCCGTGGTGCTACCAGCGTTGCCCGAGGTGGCGAGGCTCGCCGCGGCGGAAGCATGGGTGGTCGACGACCGGCGCGCCACGGACGAGGCGCGTCAGGCGGATCTGATCAAGGCCATCCTCGCTCTCTATCTCGACGATTACGGCCGCGCCTGGGATGCGATCCTGGCGGACGTCACCGTCGCGCCGCTCGACTCCATCGCGCAGGCCAGCGACGTGCTCAATGCGCTATCCGGGCCGACCTCGCCGCTCAAGCTGTACCTCGAAGCCGTATTGCGCGAGACCACACTCGAGCCTGGACCGAAGAAGGATGCCGACCCGAGGGGAGCTCTCGCGGGAGCGGCGGCAACGGCGACCGGTGTGAGCGCGGCCGGCGTGACCAGCGCGACGGGGATCGCCACGCGGCTTAACCAGACATCTGCTCTGGCAAGGCTGTTTCCGACGACCGGCGCCGATGCCGGTCCGCCGCCGGGCCAGCCAATCAACGATCGTTTCCGCGACCTCCGCGCCTTCGTCCGGGGGCCTGAAGGCGGCGCGGCACCGCTCGAGGAAGTCATCAAGGAGTTCGGCGAGGTCTTCAAGCAGGTGAATCAGGTCGCGCAGTCTCCGGATCAGGGGCGTGCGATGCTGGCCTCCCTCCAGCGCAGCACGACGAGCGGCACAGGCCCTTTCACCAAGCTCCGCCAGCTTTCGGCGACGATGCCGGGACCGGTCGCGCGCTCGGTCTCGACCTTGATCAATAGCGGCCAGAGCGTCACCGGTGACCAGGCCCGTGATCGCCTCAACACGATCTGGACCGCCAGCGTCGTGCCTGCGTGCCGCGCGCTCGAGGCCCGCTACCCGCTGGTGACCGAAGCACAGCTCGACGCGCCGCTCGAAGACTTCGCGCAGCTGTTCGGCCCCAAGGGCGTGTTGCAGGACTTCTTCGACAAGGAGCTCAAGGGCTTCGTCGACACCGAGGTTTCGCCCTGGCGCTGGCAGCGGAGCGGCGGCACGGATCTCAGGCTTTCCGCCGACACGCTGACGATGTTCGAAACCGCGGCGCAGATCCGGCAGGGGCTGTTCGGCAACGCGGAGAAGCCGACGGTGCGCTTCGACATCGAGCCGGTTGAGCTCGATCAGCGCGCCAACCAGGCGCAGATCGAGATCGACGGCGCCGCCATTCTCTACCGCCACGAGCCGCCGCGGCCGACCGCCGTCAAATGGCCCGGCGAGAAGGGGGCGGTGCGGATCACCTTCCAGCCGGCGATCGCGAACGAGCCGTCGTCGGTGTCCTTCGAAGGGCCTTGGGCATGGTTCCGCCTCCTGCGGACCGCGACCCTCACCCGCCAGGGGGACAATTATCTCGCCGAGTTCACCGTCGGCAGCCGGAAGATGACGGTACGCCTTCGGCCGTCGGCGCTCGGCAATCCGTTCGATCTCAGCCGCCTCAGGGGGTTCCGGTGCCGTCCAACCCTGTGATCGCGACGACCATCGGGTTCTTCGGCAAGCTGCCGGCAACGGGCGATTTCGTCGTGCGCGGCTTCGAGCGTCCGGTCGTCTCGGCGCTGACCGTGTGGACCGATCAGCTGGTCTCGCACCTCAGGCGCGGTGCAGGCGAGGACTGGGCGGCGGTCTTCGACCGGTTGCAGCCGATCGCGTGGGTCGCCGGCGAAGGCGTCTGCGGCCCTGGCGTGTTCGCCGGTTTGATGCGACCGAGCATGGACCGCGTCGGTCGCCGCTATCCGTTGATCGTCGGGGTCGCACTCCGGCCGGGGCGCCGCGTCGTTCCGATCGCCGCTGCCGCTCAGGGCTGGTTCGACTATGTGACCGGGCTGATCGGCGACACCTGGTCGCCGGGGCTCAGCGTCGAGACCCTGACGGCGGCGCTGGTCGAAGCGCCGCCCTTTCCAGATACGGGGGAGGATGGGGGTGCGATCGCCGAGCCGATCGCCGCCGGCGGCTGGCATGTGCGCTGGGCCGGCCGACCGCGTGCGCAGGATCTCTCGGCTGAGATGTTCGACGCCGCGGCGGCCGCGGCGCTCGGGCGTCACAGCCTCTTCTGGGTAGGGCCGATGGTCGGCGGCGCCGACGTGCTGATCGTGCCGGGCCTCGCTTCCGCCGATCAGCTGCTGGCTCTGGCGCTGTGAGCGCATGCTCCGCTTCGCCTCCAGCGTCGCGAGCCATATAGGCCTCAAACGAAAAGTGCAGGAGGATGCCGTGCTCGAGCGCGCGGCGATCGGTCTCTGGGCGGTGGTCGATGGCATGGGTGGGCATGCTCGCGGCGACATGGCGAGCCGAAGGATCGTCGAGAGCTTGGCATCGCTGCGACCGCCGAGCACCTCGTCTTCGTTCCTGGTCTCGGTGCAGGCGAGCCTCGGCACCGTCCATGACGAGCTGAACGCCGAACCCAGGTTCTCGATCGACAGCTCCCCCGCCGGCGCCACCTGCGTCGTGCTGATGGCCTGGCGCGACCACTTTACTTGTCTCTGGGCCGGCGACAGCCGTCTCTATCACGGCCGTGACGGGCATCTCCGTCAGGTGACGCGTGACCACAGCCGACTCCAGGAGCTGATCGATGCGGGTGAACTGCACGAGTCGGAGGCCGAAGGACATCCGGAGGCCCATATGGTGACGCGTGCGATCGGTGCCGGCACGCTGTTCGAGCCGGAGGTGACGCGCGGTTCGCTGCGCCGCGGCGATCGGCTTCTTCTGTGCAGCGACGGGGTGACGCGGGTGCTTGGCGATAGCCGGCTCGACGAGATCGCCGCCACGGCAGCACCCGAGGCCGCGGCCGCGCAAATCATCGACGAAGTGCTGGCTGGCGGCGCCCCGGACAATGCGTCGGCCGTCGTAGTGACCGTTCTCTAGGCTGGCGGCTCCGGCGGCTTGATGCCGGCAGCGAGGAAGAACTGGCTACGCGCGCCAGGATCCGGGATCAGTTCGGCGAGGAGGTCGGGCATCGGCATGCGTCCGCGCCGGACCAGTTCTTCGAGCGTGTAGGAAATCGGCGAATGCGGCTCATTTCCGCGGAAGAAGGTCGCGATGCGGAGGAGCTCGTTGAAGGCGGTCTCGCGGGTGTAAGTGCCGGGAGCAGGAGAGCCGGCAGCGCGTGCCGCACCGCCGGCCGCCGTCGTAGCGCCATCACCCGCTGGTGCTTCCTCGGCGCCGGCGCTGGCCTGCGCCATCGCCAGCCGGTCCTTGGCGAAGAAGGTGAGCATGTCGAGGATCGCGCCCAGGGTCTGGCGGATGTTGCTCGAGGGCGGCGCGTCGTTCCCGCACTTGTCGGTGAACGCCTTCTCGAGGGCCTTGAACGCCTCCTGGCATTCCTTGATGTCCTCGACAAGAGCCGCGACAGCGGCAGGCGGCGTCGCTGCGAGAGCTGCCTGAACCTCGTCCGACGTCACCGCGCCTTCCGAGATCATCCGTTCCTTGCGGGCCTGATCGGTGATCTTGGCGATCTCGTTCGCCTTCTCGAGATGCCAGAAGGCAAGGGGACGTTCGGCGCCGTGCAGCAGCACGGCCTTTCGCATAGGCAGGATCAGCGTGCCTTCACCGCCCTCGCCATTGAGCCCGGTGAACGACGCGACGCGGGTCTCGATGCCGTCGTCGTCGGGAAGCGGATAGATCCCGTCCCAGAACTTCTCGACCAGCCCCGTCGCCAGGCGGAAGGCGTCGCGAAGGCCCGCGAAGCCCTCGGCGCGGAGCATAGCCTCGGTGTACCAGGCCGCGATCTCGAGATCCTTGGTGCGCGACGTCAGCAGGTCCGGGACGAGTTCGAGAACGGCACGCCATTCCTCGACCATGATGCCGGTCTGGTCTCCGGTCTCGTTGCGCTCGGCCGCGCGCGCGCTGGTCCGCGCATCCTTGACCTTGTAGTAGGCCGAGTCCGGCGCCTGGTCGGCACGCAGGTCCTCGCCGGCGGCCGCCGCCTCCGAAATCGGCTGCAGCAGGCCTTCGACCTCGATGACAGGGGGGCTCGCCATGCGTCCACTCCGGGCTTCTAGTTGGGCAGCAGCTCCACGGCCAAGGCGCCGACATTGACGCGGACCGGATTGGCTTTCTTGCCGGCCAGCGGGAAGAGGTTCTTCCAGGTCGCCTTCTCGAAATTGCGATATCCGACGACGGCGCCGACGAAGAGCGCATCCGGCTTCAGATCGGCATTTACGACCTGGATGCCGCCGGGAGCGATGATCAGCTCGCGCTTGGCCAGCATGGCGGGGCCGAGGGTGGCTTCGTCCTTCTCGAACAGGCTGGCGAAGTCGCTGGCCTCGAAGGAGTCGGGATTGCTCAGCTGGTAGACTCGCACCAGCACCGGCGAGGGGCGCTGGTTCAGGTCGGGGTTGATCAGCGGGGAGGCGATCACGGTGAGGCGAAGCGTCGCCCCTTCCGGTGGCGGCGCGACCGCCGGCGAGGGTGGAGGGGCTGCCGGCTTTTCCTCCTTGCTGCCGAACATCCCGCAGCCGGCAACAGTTCCGGCGACGACGGCCGTGAACGCGCCTTTGACGAGATGGCGACGCGAAAGCGTGCACCGGGGAAGAGGGGCGAGACGGGGTAGGTGCGTCATGTCGTTAAGGGCGAGCCCATCGTTTCGAGTCTCTGCCGTCGGGCAGCGTCTTACTTCGCGCAGAATACTGGAGATTCAACGCACGGCGAAGGTTTGTTCCGGGGAATCGGGACGAATCGTGGCGGGGTAGCCGCGCTCAGGTACCCGTTCGCATGGCATCGCCCAGGGCGAGGAAGGCCTGGTGGATGACCTCGATCTGGGCAAGGCGCGTCCTGTCCTGATCGGTCTTCGCTTTCTCGGCCGAGCGGGCGATATGCTGTCCGATTATGACGAAGCCGCTTCCGATCTCCTTTGTCATCCGTTCGACCGCGGCCGCGGTACCCTTGTCCTTCACGCCGATGAGGAGCTGGTGCAGTTTGCCGAGCGCGCGCAGCATGCCGGCGACCTCGCTGCCGCGGTTGTCGTCGGCGACGTCGATCGTTCCGGCGACGAAGGAGTCCATGATGCCGCGCACGAGCTCGGTCATGGCTGCGGTGAACTCCTCGATCACCTGCGCGCCGAGCGATTGGGCGAAAGTCTCCTCGCCTTGCGGCATCTCCTCGCGCTCGCCGTCGCGGACGCGCTGGAAGATCAGGACGAGGTCGTCGATCTCGGCGAGCGTGCCAGCGAGGTTGACGCGGTCGACGAGGGCGAAGGTCACCGAGCAGCGGTTCATGACGCTGGTCGCGCGGCGCAACGCGGCGCGTGCGAGACGCCGCGTGCGCGCCTGGATCTCGAGCGCTTCCTTCGGAAAGCCGGAGGTGACCAGGACCCAGGTCAGGACATCGAGCCTGAGAACATTGGCGGCGATGCCGGAAAGATCCGGATAGTCCGGGCTCTCCAGCTCCTGCTCGGCGCCCTCGGCATAGGCCTTGGTCTGGCTGAGGTAGGGGAGGAGGGCACGTTTGAGGCCCGATATGGCGGGATGCCGTGGATCGCGGCGGATCAGCCAGTCGGTGACTGCGCGGTAGAACTCGGCCAGGTCGATGACCGTCGGGCCGCTGGCCTCGGCGACGGGGCCGCCAGGGGCAGGAATGCGGGCCAGAAGTGCGTTCGTGAGGTTCGTCGACAACGCGCCCCTGACCAGCTCCTCGACCGCGGCCAGCGCCTTGCCCGCCTGTGTCCGGCCGTCATGGCTGCCCCGGGCGCGCAGGCGCGTGACGGCAGCCGGGACGAAGGTCAGCGCGTCCCGGGCCGCGTCGGTATCGAAGCTGACGGGAGGAATCGCGGCGAGGTCGTTGGTGGCGCGGGCGAGCAGGCCGGCCGCCGCGACGAGCTCGCGGACGAGCTGAGCCTCCTCGTCCGCCCCGAGCAGGGCGCTCATCGTAACGCTTTCGACATCTTGGCCGACCAAGGGGCCATGTCTTCCGCCACGCCCTGAATGATGTTATTGAGCGGCTAGAACCGGGCCTTAAGGATAACGTCCACAATGGCGCCGTCCACATAGGACTTGATGGGATGGCGTCTCGATTCGAGATCAGCCTGAAGAACGACCTGCCGGAGATCCATCGCCTCGCCGAAGCAGTGGACGCGTTCTTCTCCGATCAAGGGCTGCCGGACGGGCTCTCGTACAAGTTCAATCTCGCCTTCGACGAGATCATCACCAACATCGTCTCCTACGGGTACGATGATGCGGAAGAGCACAAGATCGAGGTGCGGATCGCGCTCAAGGACGGTCTGGTCGAAGCCGAGGTCGTGGATGATGCCAGGGCCTTCGACCCGCTCAGCGAGGCGAAGGAGCCGGATGTCACCGCGGAGCTCGAAGACCGGCCGATCGGCGGCCTGGGCATCTTCTTCGTCAAGGAGATGATGGACGAAGTGCGCTACAAGCGCGAGAACGGCTACAACCATCTTTACTTTTGCAAGCGGACCTCGGCGTGAGACGAGGGATGATGCCGCATCGGAGGACGACATGGAGATGATCGAGGAGAGCCAGGGCAAGACCACCGTCGTCACGGTGAAGGGTCGGCTCGACAGCAATATGAGCAAGGGCTTCGAGACGCGCCTGATGGAGCTGGCCGGTGCCGCCGGCGCCTCGCTCGTCATCGACCTCGGTCAGGTGAGCTATGTATCAAGCGCCGGGCTGCGCGTCCTGCTTCTCGCGGTTCGCAAGGTCAAGGCCGGCAAGGGCAAGGTCGCGCTCTGCGCCATCCAGGCCCAGGTGAAGGAAGTCTTCGACATCAGCGGGCTCTCGGCGGTCTTCTCGATCCATCCGACGCGCGACGCGGCGGTCCAGTCCGTCGCCTGAGTCCAGGTCAGGGGGAAGCCATGCTCAAGGGCAAGGTCGCGGTCATTACGGGTTCCACCAGCGGCATCGGTCTCGGCATCGCCACGGCCTTCGCCGCCCAAGGCGCCGGCATCGTTCTCAACGGCTTCGGCGATGCGGCCGAGATCGAGCGCACGCGCTCCGACCTCGCGTCAAGGCACGGGGTGAAGGTCACCTACTCGCCGGCCGACATGTCGAAGCCGTCCGAGATCGCCAAGATGGGTGCGGATGCGATCAAGGATCACGGCAAGGTCGACATCCTGGTCAACAATGCCGGCATTCAGTTCGTGGCGCCGATCGACGAGTTCCCGGAAGACAAGTGGAACGCAATCATCGCCATCAACCTCTCCTCCGCCTTCCATGCGACCAAGGCAGTGCTCCCGGACATGAAGAAGCGGAAATGGGGGCGGATCATCAACATCGCCTCCGCCCACGGCCTCATCGCCTCGGCCTACAAATCGGCCTATGTCGCGGCCAAGCACGGTGTCGTCGGCCTGACCAAGGTCACGGCGATGGAGACGGCGGAGCTCGGGATCACCTGCAACGCGATCTGTCCGGGCTATGTCTGGACGCCCCTGGTGCAGAAGCAGATCCCCGACCAGGCCAAGGCGCACAACATGTCCGAGGAAGAGGTGATCAAGAAGGTCTTCCTCCTCAACCAGCCGACCAAGAAATTCGCCACCATCGAGGAGATCGGTGCGCTCGCGCTCTATCTCGCCTCCGACGCGGCAGGCTCGATGACCGGAACGGCCCTCCCGATCGACGGCGGCTGGACCGCTCACTGAGGCGGTCGCAGCCATGAGCGCGCTCACCCTGGAGAAGGCGCTCTAGATTGTCGATCATGCGCGTAAGCATCGCCGCACGCTGACGAAGAAACCGGTCGCCTACGCGATCGTCGATGCCGGTGGCAACACCCTCGCGCTGGCGCGCGAGGAGAAGGCCGGCTTCCTTCGCGCTCAGCTCGCGCTTAACAAGGCCTGGGGCTGTCTTGCGATGGGGATGCCGAGCCGCACGCTGCGCGATCAGGTTCAGGGCGATAACGTACAGAATCTTTCGCACTTTCGGGAATGGTGGCTTCTTCTAGAGTGAAGGAGCAAACGATGAGCAGTGAGACTGCGATGGGCCAGGTGATCCAGATCGACGA
>VGEH01000019.1 GCA_016869375.1 Alphaproteobacteria bacterium
TAAGACATCGGCTTGTCGGAGTTTCGAAACGATCTCTTCAGGCTTGTGCCTCTTCTTCGGCATTGCAGTCCTCCTTCTTGTCAAAAGACATAGTTCAGGGTGGACCACTTTTCAGGGGGAGGACCAGAAGGGAATGCCCTCCAGGTTCATGCCGTAAAAGCCGGCAATCAGCGTCGGCGGCAGCGCCATCGCCGTGATCGCGGTCAGGCGTGCCGCGGTGGTGCTGATCCGCTCGCTGACCATCGCAGTCAGGTCCTCGTGCAGGATCATCGTGCGGTCGCGGATGGCGTCCAGGTCCTCGAGGAACCTGAGCGTGCGGTCGGTGACCTCGCGGACCCGGACCTTGTCGCGCTTGGTGAGCCAGGTCGCGTCCTCAAGCTGGAGGCGATAGAGCGCTTCGCGCTGCGGCGCCAGGTACCGGCGCAGCTGGATCGCGTGGCTGCGATACTCGGCGAGCCGGTCGCGCACGATCGTGGTGTCGATCTGCTCGATAGTCTCCTCGAGCTGGTCGACCTGGTCCTCGAGTTCGGCCACCACCGGCTCGACATGGCGCATGATGCGGTCGGCGATGCGAGCGAAAAGCTCGCCCGGGCCGATCGGCCCGCGCCCCTTGATCAGTGCCTCGCGAATCTCGCGCAGCGCCATCATGTAATGTTCCTTGTCGCGGAGCGAGATCACGCGCGACCGGTCGATCCAGAGCCGCACCGGCACCAGATCCTCGGGATTCTCCGGATCATGGCGATTGACGCCCCGGAGCACGATCAGGAGCGCGTCGTCGTAATCCTCGACCCTGGGCCGCGCCTCCTCGGCCATCAGCGCGTCGACGATCACCGGATCGATGCCGCTTTCCTCGCGCAGCCAGCGCTGCGCCTCCGGGTGGTCGCGCTCGAGATGAAGCCAGATGACGCCGTCTTCCGGGCGCCAGACCTTGATGTCCGGCCAGCCGAGATCCCGGCAGGCTCCGCGTCCGTCGAGGAGGCTGGCGAATCTGAGCCCGGGATGGATTCCGTATTGCAGTTCGGAATTGGGCATGCGCCACGCCGCAGCGGGTTTCGTATCGAGCCGACACTGCCTAGAATGCGGCGCCCCTGTCTACCGCGAAATGCCTCTCCCCAGCGGAGTTTCAAATGGACGTGCGTGACGGCTTCCTCGGCTCGATCGGCAAAACCCCGCTGATCCGGCTCAAGCGCGCTTCGGAAGTGACCGGCTGCGAGATCCTCGGCAAGGCCGAGTTCCTGAACCCCGGCGGCTCGGTCAAGGACCGGGCCGCGCTTGCGATTGTCATGGATGCGGTCAAGCGCGGCGCGCTCAAGCCGGGAGGCACCATCGTCGAGGGTACCGCCGGCAATACCGGCATCGGGCTTGCGCTCGTCGGCAACGCCCTCGGATACAAAACCGTCATCGTCATGCCCGACACCCAGAGCCAGGAGAAGCAGGACTTCCTCAGGCTCTGCGGCGCGGACCTCCGGCTGGTGAAGGCGGTCCCCTATTCCGACCCCGACAATTATGTCCGCTACTCCGAAAGGCTAGCGAAGGAGCTCGCGGCGAACCTGCCCAACGGCGACGTCTGGGCCAACCAGTTCGACAATGTCGCCAACCGCGAAGGCCATCGCCAGACCACCGGGCCAGAGATCTTCGAGCAGACCTTCGGCAAGATCGACGCATTCACCTGCTCGGTCGGCTCCGGCGGCACGCTCGGCGGCGTTTCGCTCGCGCTCAAGGAACGCAACCCCAAGATCAAGATCGTGCTCGCCGACCCGATGGGTGCGGCGCTCTACAACTACTACGCCCATGGCGAGCTCAAATCGCATGGCAGCTCGATCACCGAGGGCATCGGCCAGGGGCGCATCACCAAGAACCTCGAAGGCATCGTCGTCGACGACCAGGAGCAGATTCCGGACGATGAGGCGCTACCGGTGATCTTCGATCTGGTGATGAACGAGGGGCTGGTGCTCGGCGGCTCGTCCGGAATCAATATCGCCGCGGCGATTCGGGTGGCGAAGAAGCTCGGTCCGGGCCATACGGTCGTCACCATCCTCGCCGATGGCGGAGCACGCTATCAGTCGAAGCTGTTCAACCCGGCCTTTCTCGACCAGAAGGGCCTTCCCATTCCCCGCTGGCTGGAAAGGCGGAGCCGCTAATGCCCTATGCCAAGCCCGATGGCATCGTTTCGACCGAGTGGCTCGGAAAGCATCTCGACGACCCGAAGGTCAGGGTGATCGACGTCACCTACTTCCACCATTCGATGAAGCGCAATGCCAAGGCCGAGCACGACGCGAAGCACATTCCGGGCGCCGTTCATTTCGACATCGACGACATCAAGATGGCAGGCGATCCGCGCCCGCACATGCTGCCGACGCCCGAGGTCTTCGCCGCGAAGGTCGGCGCGCTCGGCATCTCGAACGGCGACAAGGTCGTCTGCTACGACATGACGGGACTGCAGACCGCGGCGCGCGGCTGGTGGATGTTCCGCATCTTCGGCCATGACAATGTCGCGGTGCTCGATGGCGGTCTGCCGAAATGGATCTCCGAGAGCCGCCCGGTCTCCGACAAACCGACGCAGGCTAGGCCTGCGAGCTTCAAGGCGAGCTTCCGCCCGAACCTCGTGCGCTCGCTCGACCAGGTTAGGTCGGTGCTCGACACCAAGGAGGAGCAGGTCGTCGACGCGCGCGCCGCCGGGCGCTTCCAGGGTGTCGAGAAGGAGCTGTGGCCCGGCCGTCCCGGCCACATGCCGGGCGCGCGCAACCTCCCCTTCCCCGACCTGCTCGATCCCAAGGACAAGACTTTCCTTCCGTCCGAGCAGATCCAGGCGAGATTCGCCGCCTCCGGCCTCGATCTCGGCAAGCCGGTCGTCGCCAGCTGCGGCTCCGGCGTCACCGCCTGCGTCGTGGCGCTCGGCGCCTATCTCGTCGGCAAGGACGAGGTCGCGATCTATGACGGCTCATGGTCCGAATGGGGCTTGAGGGAAGACGTGCCGGTGGCCACGGGGCCGGCATGAGCGACGCGATAATGGAGATCCGGCCGATCGCCGACGGCGAGGAAGAAGCCGTCGCTGCGCTATGGCGGGCGTGCAACCTCGTCGTCCGTTACAACGATCCCCTCGCCGACATCGCGCGTTGCCGGCGCAGTCCCGCCTCCGAGCTGTTCGTCGGCGTCAAGGATGGCCGCATCGTCGCCACTGTGATGGTCGGCGAGGAAGGCCATCGCGGCTGGCTCTACTATGTCGCCGTCGATCCTGGCGAGCGCATGCACAGCCATGGCCGCATGATGATCCGCCATGCCGAGACCTGGCTGCTCGGCCGGGGCATGCCCAAGGCCATGTTGCTGATCCGCGAGACCAATACCGCGGTCCGCGACGTCTATGAGCGCCTCGGCTATATCTGCGAGCCGCGCCTGGTGATGTCGCGATGGCTCGAGGGCGGGCCCGAGGCGCCGGCGCTCGTACAGACCGTGACCTCGCTCGAGATGTTCCAGCGGCCGAGCAAGCCGCCGGCGCCGACCCCGGCGATGAAGCTGGCGCTGATCCGCCTCGATCCGCCGACGATCGATTTCTACCGCTATCTCTTCAATACGGTCGGCGGTCCCTGGACCTGGATCAGCCGGCGCTTCCTCGACGATGCCGCGCTCGGGCGCATCATCCTCGATCCCAAGGTCGAGATCACCGTCGCCTTTGTCGGCGGCGTGCCCGCCGGCTATTTCGAGCTCGACCGGCGCATCGATGGCGAGTGCGAGCTCGCCTTCTTCGGCCTGGTGCCGGACTTCATCGGCCGCGGCCTCGGGCGCTGGCTGCTCGACAAGGCGATCAAGACGGCGTGGAGCGCGCCCGATATCGGACGCGTCTGGGTGCATACCTGCAACCTCGACCATCCCCGCGCGCTCGGCGTCTACCAGAAGGCGGGCTTCAGGCCCTACAAGCAGTTCGAGGAGCCGATGCGCGACCCGCGCCTCGTCGGTCTCCCCTGGCCGCCGCCGCCGAAGGCCGGCTGACGCTCAGCCGGCGGCTTCCAGCGCTTCGGACGCCTTGATCCAGCGCGCCTCGGCCGCCGCGATCTTCTCGATCACCTCGTTGCGCTTGCGTCCGAGCTCGGCCGCCTTGCCCGCGCGGTAGGCTTCGCTGCCGGAAAGCTCGGCCTCGACCTTCGCGCGCTCCTTCTCGAGCTTCGCGATCTCCGCCTCGGCGTCGCGCGCTTCCTTGCGGAGCGCCAGCTTGGTGTCGCGATCGAGGCGCTCCACCGGCGCCTTGACCGGCTTCTCGGCTTTCGGCTTGGCCTCGCTCTTGGCTGCCCGCTGCGCGCGGCGCTCTTCCTGGCGCTGCGCCAGCACGTGGTTGCGGTAGTCGTCGACATCGCCGTCGAAGGTGCAGACGGTGCCGCCCTCGACCAGCCAGAGCCGGTCGGCGATCAGGCGCACCAGATGCGGATCGTGGCTGACCAGCACGACCGCGCCGGGGAAGTCGCCGATTGCTTCGATCAGCGCGGTACGCGCATCCATGTCGAGATGGTTGGTCGGCTCGTCCAGGATCAGGAGCTGCGGCGCGTCCAGGCTGATCAGGCAGAAGACCAGGCGGGCCTTCTCGCCGCCCGAGAGGCTGGAAGCGATCGTGTTGACCTGGTCCTCGCCGAAGCCGAAGCGGCCGAGCCGCGCGCGCCACTGCGTCGCCGTCTCCTTCGGCCGCCGCTCGGCGATGTGCTCGAGGGGGGTACGCTTCGGGTCGAGCGTGTCCAGCTGATGTTGGGCGAAGAAGGCGACGCTGAGCCGCGATGCGCGATACATCTCGCCGTCGATGACCGGAAGCTGGTTCGACAGCAGCTTGGCGAGCGTCGACTTGCCGTTGCCGTTGGCGCCGAGCAGGGCGACGCGGTCGTCGGGGTCGAGTGCCAGATCGAGGTTGCGCAGGATGACCTTGTCGCCATAGCCGACCGAGGCGCGGTCGAGGCGCAGCAGCGGCGGCGCCATCTCCGGCGGATCGGGGAAGGTGAAGGTGGGCGCGCGCGCATCCACCGCGACCTCGATGGTCGCGAGCTTGGCGATCGCCTTCAGGCGCGACTGCGCCTGCCGCGCCTTGGACGCCTTGGCGCGGAAGCGGTCGACGAAGGACTGCATGTGCTTGCGCTTGGCGTCGATCTTCGCCGCCTCGGCCGAGAGCCGCGTGCGCTCCTCGGCCAGCGCCGCCGCGAACCGGTCGAAATTGCCGGCGAAGAGACGGAGCTTGAGCTGGTCCAGATGCAGGATGTGGTCGACCGACTCGCTCAGGAGCTCGCGGTCGTGGCTGATCAGCAGCAGCGTTCCCGGATACGACGCGAGGAATCCCTGCAGCCAGATCGTCGCCTCGAGGTCGAGGTGGTTGGTCGGCTCGTCGAGCAGCAGCAGGTCGGGCTGGCGGAAAAGCTGGGCGGCGAGCGCCACACGCATGCGCCAGCCCCCGGAGAAGGTCTCTAGCGCACGCTGCTGCGCCTCGTGGTCGAAGCCGAGGCCGGCGAGGATGCGCGCGGCCCGGGCCGGCGCCGCATGCGCCTCGATCTCGACCAGACGCATCTCGATCTCGCCCGCCCTGACGGGATCGGGCGAGGCCTCGCGCTCGGCCAGCAGCGCCGCCCGCTCGGTATCCGCCGCGAGAACATGGCCGATCGGCGTCTGGTCGCCCTCCGGCGCCTCCTGGGCCACCGTGCCGACCGTCGCGCGATGGGGCATGCGGATGATGCCGTCATCAGCCTGCGTCTCGCCCAGTATGATCCGGAGCAGGGTCGACTTGCCGGTGCCGTTGCGGCCGACCATGCCGACGCGGTGGCCGGTCGGGATGGCCGCGGAGGCATGGTCGAAGAGCAGCCGCCCTTGAATGCGGTAGACTAGATCGTTGATGTGGAGCATGGCCGGCGCCCCTAATACACTCCCTCCCCGATGGCCGCAAAGACCTACCCGAAAGCCGAAGTCGAAAAGCTGCTCAACGCCCTCGAGGTGCATGCCAACGAGGTCAGCGCCGTCGCCGACGAGGCGCAGTCCAAGGCGGAAAGGAACAGCTTCAAGTCCTACCAGGCCTTCCGCAACAAGGCGGGAGAGTTCGAAACCTTCTCGATCCTGATCGAAGGCCGGCTGGATCATCTCCAGGGCGGCGACGATCCCAGGCTCCGCGGCCATTTCGACGACCTGACCGCGCTCACCTACAAGCTCCTGATCAAGACGAGCATCCAGTTCCTCTGGGTGCTGGCGCAGCACAACGAGCTGCCCCTGGGCACCCGCGAGATCTTCGTACAGGAGCTCCGCACCCTGTACGAGACCAAGAAGAAGCTCGGCGAGCCCCGCTACCAGGACCGTCTCGACGAGGAGGCCAAGCGGAAGATCCACGTCGCCGAGGAGATCCTGACCGAGATCATCGACAAGGCGCCGAGCCTGCTGCAGTTCGGCACAAAGTGACCTCCCCGCGCGCCAAGGGCGTCATCCTCACGCTGGCCGCCGCCGTGGGCCTCAGCCTCGGCGGCGTGCTCGTCCGCCACGCCCATGCCTCGGCCTGGGAGATCGTGTTCTGGCGGTCGGTCACGATGAGCCTCGTGCTGGTCGCGTTCCTAGGCTTCCTGCACGGAAGGCGCATGATCGCCGAGATCGTCAGGACCGGCTGGGCCGGCGTGCTCTGCGGTACCTTCCTCGCCGGCACCTTCTTCGGCTTCGTCATGGCGGTGCAGTCGACCACCGTCGCCAACACCGTGGTCATCATGTCGACGACACCGTTCTTCGCCGCCCTCTTCGGCCGGATCGTGCTCGGCGAGGCCGTCGGCACACGAACCTGGATCGCGCTCGCCGTTGCCGCGATCGGGATCACCGTCATGTGCTGGGACGCGCTCGACACCGCGACCGGGCTGGTCGGCAATCTCTATGCGCTCGGTCTTGCGCTCTGCTACGCCGCGCACCTGGTGACGATCCGCGCGGTCGGCGGCAAGGTCGACATGGTGCCCTCGGTGCTGATCGCCGGCGGCATCGCCATCGTCGTGGCCCTGCCCTTCGCATGGCCGCTGGACACCGATCGCGAGTCGATCACCGTCGCGGTGATCATGGGAACGGTGCAGGTCGGCCTGCCGCTGATCTTCGTCACCATGGCGGCTCGCTATCTCGCCGCGGCCGAGGTGGCGCTGCTCGCCATGCTCGAGGTGATCCTCGGCCCGATCTGGGTCTGGCTCGTCCTCGACGAGCATCCGACGGCGTTGGCGCTCGCCGGCGGCACGCTCGTGATCGGCGCGCTGCTCGGCAACACGCTGGCGGCCTTCGGCTTGCGCGGGACCGCGGCGACACGCACAGTGCCGGAAAGGGGAGGCGCATCATGAGCCTTGAATCGGTGACCGAAGACCTGCGCCAGCGCGCCGGCCGCGCCGCGAGCCTCGGCTACAAGGTCAAGTTCGACGTCGGCGACGGCGAGTTCGTCCATTGGGACGGCACCGGCGCGACGCCAGTCATCTCCAACGCCGACGCCGAAGCCGATACCACCATCAGCATCACCCGCGACAATCTCGAAAAGCTGCTCTCGGGCGATCTCGACCCGACCTTCGCCTATGCTACCGGCAAGATCAAAGTCGAGGGCTCGGTCGGCGTCGCCCTCAAGATGGCATCGCTGCTCGGCGACTGACCCGCGCGGCGACAAGATCCTCGAAAGCACGAACCGACTCGACCGTGCCCCGAAGCCGAGGCGAGCGCTCGGCGATACGCGCCTTCGCCTCGTTTCGATAACCCGAATCGGTCCCGAGCCGCACCGCCTTCGCGACATAGTCGTCGAGCGAGGTCGCGACCAGGTCGTCGAGCCCCATGCGCCGATAGAAGCCGTAGGTCAGGCGGCCGCGCAGATAGCGTGACGGCATTGCCACCACCGGCTGGCCGACGGCGAAGGCTTCCAGGCTGGTCTTGCCGCCGGAAAAGCCCGGCGTGTCGAGCACGACATCGGCGAAAGCCTGGGCGCGGATGAAATCGGCGCCGGAGAGACGCGGCAGGAAGCGAATTCGCTCGGCGGCGCCGGGCAGATGCCGCTCCAGCCGCTCGCCGATGCGCCGGCACCAGGACCGGCGATGGCCCTCGACGAAATGAAGGATCGCGTCCTTGTCCCGGTGCAGGATCTCGGCCAACGCCGCATCGAAGCGCGGATGCAGCTTGAACAGGCTCTGGGCGCAGAAATAGGCGCGCCCGTCGCCGCTCATGCCGAGTTTCCTGCGGTCGGCGCCGACATCGATCGTCTCCGGCTGCCAGTCGAGCAGCAGAAACGGAAGACGGGCAAGGCCCTCCGAATAATCCGCTTCCGCGCCGTCGCGATCGAAACCCTCGGCCGAGACGAACAGATCCACCGTGTCGATGCCGGTCGTGACCGGATGCCCCCAGGCCACCATCTGCAGCGGCGCGAGCCGCGCATGCGCCAGGTAATAGGTGAAGGGGTCCATGCCGATATCGGTGTAGAGCAGTGCATCGAGCCGCGCGGCAGCGAGCTTCTGCTGCGCCTGGGACAGGTTCTCCGGCAGCGTGACGATCTC
This sequence comes from Alphaproteobacteria bacterium, assembly GCA_016869375.1. Lineage (GTDB taxonomy): Bacteria > Pseudomonadota > Alphaproteobacteria > SHVZ01 > SHVZ01 > SHVZ01. The sequence continues at coordinate 8,502 of VGEH01000019.1, forward strand.
GTCGGCCGAGGCGGCGATCGCATCCGCCACCTTGTCCGTCGCGCTACCGGCCCGGATGAGAACGACGCGGAAACGATTGCGATCGATGCCGGCGACCACGTGTTTGAACAGATGGCCGATCGTGTGGTCGCGGAAATAGGCCGAGACGAAGCCGAGGCGCGGGCGTCCGTCATGTCCGCGCAGATCGGTACGTGCCAGCGCCGGCGTCGCATGCCTCCAGAGCTGAGCGACCGCCTGCTGCAGCGGCCTGTCGTCCTCGTCGTGATAGGCGAGATGAAAATTCGTCCAATGCCCGTCCGCGAGCGGGTCGTCGACACGCAGCGCGGACTTCTTCAATGCTTCGACGCGCCCCAGGAAGCGTTCACGCCACGCCGCGATCTCTTCGGCGCTCGCCGGGATCGGCGGCAGCAGCGTCGCCTCGCGCAGCTTCCACGCATCACGCGCCTCGACCGCGAGCGCCGCGCGGACGAGCAGCGCTGCCCGGTCGATGTCGCCGGAGACATGAAAGGCATTGGCGAGGTTGTACAACGTGATCGCATCGCCGGGAGCGCTCGCCGCTGCCTGCGCCAGCAGGCGAAGCGCCTCATCCAGCTTAGGGCCGTCGCGCCAGAGATTGGCGAGATTGACCAGCGCGCCGCTGTGCCGTTGATCGCGCGCGAGCGCGCGTCGGTAGCGTATCTCCGCCTTGTCGCCGCGATTGCCGAGGGCGAAATGCGCGGGCGCGAGACCAGGATCGAGCGCAATCGCCCGCCGGAAGCGCTCGGACGCGCTGCCCATAGCCAGCTTGGCCTCGACGATGCCGAGGTCGATCATCGTGTCGGCACGTGTCTCGCGCGCAAGCTCCGCTTTCAGGATGGCCCGGGCACGTGTCGCGTCTCCGGTATTGAAGGCGGCCTGGGCGTAGCTCCGCGCGACTTCCGAGGAGCCGCCCGCTGCCGTATGGGCGCGTGCGAGAAGCTTCAGCGCCTCGTCCTTGGCGACGAGCTTGGCGAGCGCGAGGTAGGCCGGCGCCGAGGCCGGCGCCCGAACGATCGCATGCCGCCATGCCCGGTGCACGAGACCGGCGCGACTGTCGCTCACAGCGCGGAAAACCCGAAGAGCCGCGCCGGATTGTCGACCAGGATCCGCTTCCGCGCCGTCGCATCCGGCACCGCCTCGGCGAGCCAGTCGATGAGATCGCCATCATCAGGCATCGGCTCGGCCTGGGGATGCGGAAAGTTGGAACCCCACAGGCATCGCTCCGGTGCCGCGCTCGCGAACCGCTTCGCCAGTATCGCGGCCTTCGGAAAGCGAGGACCGACCGGCTCGCCGACATAAGGTCCGGAGAGCTTGGCCCAGCCGCGCCCGCTGTCGAGCAATCGCAGGACCGCTGCGATCCCCGGATGGTTATCGCCATGCTCAGGCCGGATCAGCGACAGATGGTCGATCGCGACGTCGATCGGCAGCGCGAGAAGCTGGCCGACGACCTCCGCCAGGGTTTCGGGCTTCGTCTGGACTTCCAGATGCCAGCCGCGCGCGGCAAGGCGCGGTGCCAACATCGGCAGATGCTCCAGCTTGAGCGCCCCCGGCAGCACGAGATTGATCCGGACGGCGCGGAAGCCGAGCCGGTGCAGGCGGTCGAGTTCCGACTCCGCGACGTCGGGGCGAACCAGGGCAACGCCGCGAAAACGGTCGGGATAGACAGCAAGCGCTTCCTCGGTCGCACGCAGATCCTCGGCATAGACGTTGGAGGCAACCAGCACGGCACGGCTCACGCCGATCGCCTGATGCATGCGGATCAGGCGGCCCGGATGCATGCCCGGGGCGGGCGTGTAGGGACGTCCCGGATTGAAGGGAAAGCGCCCCGGCGGCGCGAAGACATGCACATGGCAGTCGGTGGCCCCCGCCGGAACCGGATGGACGGGCCGGCGCGGCGTATCGAGGGGTGGCAGGACCGAGGCAGGGACCGTCATCGCGCCGACTGTACCAGAGTCCGGTCGACGCCGCGGACGCCCGGCGCTATGTCTGCCTTCCGAATGACCGACAATCCCGTCCTCTTCCTCAAAGGCCTCCTGCTCGGCCTCTCGATCGCAGCCCCGGTCGGACCTATCGGCATACTTTGCATCCGCCGCTCGCTCGAAGCGGGGTTCTGGCCCGGTGTCGCCGGCGGGCTCGGCACCGCCGTCGCCGATGCCGTCTATGCCGCCATCGCCGCCTTTGGCCTCACTGCCGTCTCGAGCCTGCTGGTGCAGGCGCAGGGCGTGCTCTCCGTGGTCGGCGGCGCCGCGCTGACATGGCTCGGCTGGGTCGCGATGTCGGGAAAGCCGCCCGAGGCCGCGGCCGACGCGCCGATCACGCGATCGCTGTGGCCGACCTTCGCCAGCACCTTCCTGCTGACCATGGCCAATCCGGCGACGATCCTGACCTTCGCCGCGATCTTCGCCGGGCTCGGCCTCGCTGCCGCCGATACCTCCGCCGGCGCCACCGTCCTGGTGATCGGCGTGCTACTGGGATCGCTGCTGTGGTGGGCGATCCTTTCTGGCGCGGTCAGCGTGCTGCGCCAACGCATCTCGGCCACGGTGATCCTCTGGATCAACCGCGCGTCCGGTGCCCTGCTCGCCGGCTTCGGCGTCGTGCTCGTGATCGGGCTATTGTGACCCTGGCGTGACCCAGGAGACAGGCTATCTCGCCGCCGAAGGCTTCGAAGCCCAGCTCGCCGAAGAGCTGGGCAGCGATGCCGTCGCCCATGGCCGGCTCTTCCTCGCGCCGGGACCGGCGCGGTCGGCCGCCTGGGCGATCAACACCTGGTTCGAGCCTAAGCGCCTTCCGATCGCCTCGATCGCCGACGGCGCCAAGGCGCTCCGCGCCATTCAGCGCAATTGGGCGCTCTACGCCTTCGCCAAGCACGGCCGCGCCAGACTGATCCAGGAACGGCTGCCGAGCGTCTCGGCGAAGCCTATGGTCTTTCCCGCCGAAGCGCCGACAGCGCCGCTCGGCTCCTGGACGCTGCTCGACGAAGGGACCTTGCTGGCAGCCGCGCGCTGCTCCAATCCCTTTCCCAACGGCGAAGTCCGCTTCGTCGAGGACAAGGCCGGACCGCCCAACCGTGCGTACCTAAAACTCTGGGAGGCGCTGACCCTGGCGCGGCGGTGGCCCAAGCCCGGCGAACGCTGCCTCGACCTCGGCGCCAGCCCCGGCGGCTGGACCTGGGTGCTGGCCAAGCTCGGCGCACCGGTCGTCGCCGTCGACAAGGCGCCGCTCTATCCGGCGATCGCCGCCATGCCCGGCGTCGAGGCGCAACAGGTGAGCGCCTTCGCCCTAGAGCCCGGGGAGGCCGGCCTAGTCGACTGGCTCTTCTCCGACATCGTCTGCTATCCCGAGCGGCTCTATCGCCTGGTCGAGCGCTGGCTCGCCGCCGGTCGCGTGCGCAACTTCGTCTGCACGATCAAGTTCCAGGGCGAGACCGACCACGCCACCGCGCGACGCTTTGCCGAGATCCCCGGCTCGCGCGTGATGCACTTGCACCACAACAAGCATGAGCTAACGTGGCTTAAACTCGAGGAGCCCTGATGCGCCTGTTCCTTCGCCTGCTGCTCGGCCTCCTGCTCGGTTCCGTGCTGCAGCCGGCGGTGGCCGCCGACCGGCCTCTGCTTTTCTCCTACGAAGCGACGTCGAGCCAGCTCGGACTTTCCAAGCTGCGCGACGCGCAATACGCCGACCGCGCCGCCTTCACCGCGAAGGTCAAGGACGAGATTCTGCCCGACATCCTCCGCGCCGTCGGCGTCGATCCGGCCAAGGTCCGAACCGAGCTCACGCCGGGCGGCTACCTGCTGCGCACGAACGCCTCGCTGCAGTCGCGCGTCGTCGTCGACGACCGCCAGGCGGACCGCCTTGCCGCGGCGCTGGGATTTGTCTTCCGCCAGTCGAGCGTGCTGGTCTCCGATCTCGCCGACGCCAATGGCGGGACCGGCTTCGTCGTCGTCCGTTTCCAGAAGGGCACGCTGACCGCGGCGAAGGCGCAGGACTTCTTCGTGCACGCCGCCGATGTGCACAAGGGACTTGGCGGCGGCTACACCGCCTTCGGCGACGACATGATTTTCCTCAACGTCCGCGACGGCGCCGGCAAGCCGTATAGCGAGCTCAGCGACCGCGACTTCGCGCGCGGCCTGAGGCCTGCGGCGATGAGCTACAAGGGCGGCAAGGCCAAAATCGCCCGCGTCGGTCAGGCGAAGGCAAAATTTGTCAGCAATTCCTGGCGCCAGAAGCCGAACGGCGAAGACTACGCGGCCATCCTCGGCCAGCCGCTGGTCTCGCGCCTCAGGCCGCTGCAGGAGCGCCACACCGCGATGATCATGGACGCCGCCGAGCGCTGGGGATGGAAATGATGCGCCGCTTCGCCCTCCTCGCTTTCGCCTTGCTGCTGGCGCTGCCGGCGGCTGCCGCCGAGATCAAGCCGGCCGTGCTCTACGCGGTCGGCCAGAAGTTCGACAAGAGCTTCAACGAAGGCGCCTATGAAGGCGCGATGCGCTTCAAGGCCGCAGCTGGCGGCGAGGTGCTGGAGTTCGAGCCGACCAGCCCGGCGCAGTTCGAGCAAGGCGTCGCCGCGCTGGTCCGTCGCGGCGCCACCGATATCGTCGCGGTCGGCTTCTATTACGCGGCGCCGATGGTTCAGGTGGCGCCTCGCCATCCAGATGTCCGGTTCACCTTGATCGACGCGGAGAGCAACCAGCCGAATGTCCGCTCGGTCGTGTTCAAGGAGCATGAGGGGGCGTTTCTCGCCGGCATGCTCGCCGGCCTCGCCGCGCCCTCCGGCCGCATCGGCTTCGTCGGCGCCATGGACATCCCGCTGATCCGCAAATTCGCGGTCGGCTACGAGGAAGGCGCCAAGCATGTGCGCCCCGACGTGCTGGTGCTGACCAACTTCATCGGTAATACGCCGGCCGCCTTCTCCGATCCGTCGGGCGGCAAGGAGCTGGCGCGCAGCCAGATCGAGCGCGGCGCCCAGGTGATCTTCGCCGGCGCCGGTACCTCGAATTTCGGCGTCTTCCAGGCGGCAGCCGAGATGCAGCGCCTAGCCATCGGCGTCGACTCCAACCAGAACGGCCTACATCCGGGAACCATCCTGACCTCGCAGCTGAAGCGCGTCGACCTCGCGGTCGAGCGCAGCTTCCAGGCGGCGCGCGACGGCTCATGGAAGCCGGGCAGGGTCGAGCTCGGCCTCGCCGAGGAGGGCGTCGGCCTCGCCTTCGATGCCCACAACGCGCCGCTGGTGAAGCCGGAATGGCGGCGCCAGATCGACGCCGCGCGCGCCGACATCATCGCCGGCAAGATCAAGGTCACCGATTTCACCAAGCGCTGAGCCGGCCATGCTGATCGTCTTCGGCGGACTTCCCGGCACCGGCAAGACGACGCTCTCGCGCGAGGTCGCCAAGGAGCGCGGCGCCGTCTATCTCCGCATCGACACAATCGAGCAGGCGCTCCGCGCCTCCGACTGCCTCGCCGGCGATGTCGGGCCGGCCGGCTACTTCGTCGCTTATGAGCTGGCGCGGGCCAACCTGCTTCTCGGCGGCACCGTCGTCGCCGACTCGGTCAACCCCATTGCGATCACGCGCGATGCCTGGCGCGACATCGCCATCCGGGCGTCAGCCGCCGTGGTCGAGATCGAAGTGATCTGCTCCGATCCGGCCGAGCACCGGGCCCGCGTCGAGACGCGCGAGGTCGATGTGCCGGGACTGATCAAGCCGACCTGGAAGGAAGTGGTCGAGCGCGAGTACGAGCCGTGGCCGCGGCCGAGGATCCTCGTCGATACGGCGGGAAGGACGGTCGCCGAGGCGCTCGGCGACCTGAAGGCTCAGATGCAGACGGTCTTGAGCGGCGGAAAGCCGTTGAAGCCGACCGAGGAGTAGGCCGAGGTATAGGCACCGGTCGACAGGATCAGCACCTTGTCGCCGGCGGTGAGCGCCAGCGGCAGCTTGAGATCCGTCTTCTCGTAGAGCGTATCGACGGAATCGCAGCTCGGGCCGGCAAGCACGACCGGACCGGCCGGACCGCCGTCATGCGGCGTCTTGATCCGGTACTTGATCGCCTCGTCGATGGTTTCGGCGAGGCCCGAGAACTTGCCGATGTCGAGATAGACCCAGCGCTTCTCGTCGCCGATGTCCTTCTCGGAGACCAGCACGACCTCGGCCTGGATCACGCCGGCATCGCCGACGACCTGGCGGCCCGGCTCGACGATGATCTCCGGCATGCGGCCGGCGAAGTGGCGGTTCATGGAGGCCATGATCGCCTTGCCATAGGCCTCGAGCGCCGGGACTTCCGTGCGGTAGCGCGAGGGGAAGCCGCCGCCGATGTTCAGGAGGCGCACCTCGATGCCGCGCTCGGCGAGCGTCTTGGACATCTCGGCCGCGGTCGCGATCGCCGGCTCCCAGCGTGACGGATCGGTCTGCTGCGAGCCGACATGGAAGGAGATGCCGACCGGATCGAGTCCCAGGTCGCGGGCGCGGGTCAGAAGCTCGATGGCAAGCCGCGGCGTGCAGCCGAATTTCTTGGAGAGCGGCCAGTCGGCGCCGGCGCAGTCGACCAGGACGCGGCAGAAGACCTGCGAGCCCGGCGCCAGCTCGGCCAGCTTCTCGAGCTCGGCCTGGCTGTCGAAGGCGAAGAGGCGGACACCCTTGGCGAAGGCATGCGCGATCTCGCTGCGCTTCTTGATGGTGTTGCCGTATCCGATGCGGTCCGGCGCGACACCGAGCGAGAGGCAGAGATCGATCTCGCCCTGGCTCGCCGTATCGAAGTAGCAGCCCAGCGGAGCAAGGCGCTGGATCACCTCCGGCGCCGGGTTGGCCTTGATCGCGTAGTAGATCTTGGTCAGCGGCAGCGCGCGGCGCAGCGACAGGTAGGCATGCTCGACCACGTCGAGGTCGATCACCAGCGTCGGCGCGTTCAGCGGCGTGTCGGCGAGGTAGCGCGCGATCTTGGCCGTGACCTCGCCCTGCGCGACGGCCTGCGGCTGCGGCGGGACCAGCGCGATGGCGCGGCGGCGTGCCTGCTGTACGCGATCGCCGACGACCTGCTTCTTTGCTCTAGCGGACCGCACTGCGGCCCTCGGCTGCTGCAATCATAGTCACCTCCCTCTCGGTTCCGGCCTCGAAGCCAGCCCGGTTCCGCACCGGGTTTCCAAAAAGGACGCGTACCGTCGTTGCATAACCTCGAAGGGCCATAGGCACGTGCGAGTGCGTCTGCGGCGGAATTTAGTCGGAACGCCCCCCGACACAAGACCAAATTTCGGGCCATCGTAAAAAAACCGTCATCCGGCCGATTCCGGCGGCGACTCGCCGCGCCTCAAAGTCTGCGTCGGATCGGGAGACCGCGCTCAGGCGCGGAATCGGCTGCCCCGGCATCGCCGGGACAGCCGATCCGGAAGCGCTCAGTCGGCGGCCGTCAGCGCGCCGAGAACCTCGATCCCAGCCGAGCGGGTCGAAGCGTTGTGCGAGCCGACCTCGCCTTTGATCAGCTCGCCGAGCTTCGTGAGCTGGACATCGACTCTGGCCATGACCTCCTGCGCGACCTGCTTGGCCTGCAGGGTCGGCGCCGAGTCGGCGATGGCGACGACGTTGATCGCATCGACCAGCGTGTCGTTGAGGCCGGCCGGGTTGCGGAGTACGTCGCGCGGCGTCTCGCGCTTGATGTCGACGAGGACGCCCTCGATCGCCTCCAGCTTGGCGATGATCGCCTTGCCCTGCTCGCGCAGGTCCTTGCCATCCTCGCCCAGCCGCTTGTCGAGGTCGCCGATCTGGCGCTTGACCCGCCGGATACGGTTAACGCCCTCGTTCAACGCGCCCAGCTTGCCATAGAGCTTTTCCAGCAGCTCGAACTGCTCGATGAAGGCAGCCTGGCTGGTGTCGACGCGCGGATCCTTGGCCACCTCGAATTTGGCCGTCTGGGTCTCGCCGCCGACGTCGAGCGTGACGTTGTAGATTCCCGGCACGACCGCCGGGCCGCTGGACTCGTCGCTCTCGCTCGCCAGCGGCTTGTACTTCCGGACTACCAGCGACTGATCGAGCTTGATCGGACCTTGGTGGCGCTGGTCCCAGACGAAGCGGTTGAGCCCGGCCTTGGTGCCGGGACGCTTGCCGTGCGGGGCGTCCTTGTTGTCGGATGAGAAGCTGACGATGGTCTTGCCCAGCGCATCCTGGAAAGTGAGCTTGACCGGCTTGTCGGAGTCCTTCGGCAGCCAATAGTAGATGATGGCCCCGTTCGGCGGGTTCTCGCCGACATCGAGGTATTGGCGGAAGCGGCTTCCGTCGACATTCTCGACACCCTCGGTCGAGGCGCCGATGCCGAAGGCCGGGCTGTAGCTGATGCCCGTGCGCGCAAAGCTCATGCCCGCGCTCCAGGTCAACTTGGTGCGGATCGCCGGGCGCGGCGTGACGAGCTGGACCTTGTTCTGGTCCGCCGAAAGCTGGCGCAGCGGCGAGACGTCGTCGAGGATCCAGAACGAGCGGCCATGGGTGCCGGCGACGAGGTCGCTGTCCTTGACCTTGAGGTCGTAGACAGGAACGACCGGGAAGCCGCCGGCCATCCGCGTCCAGGTCTTGCCGTCGTCGAGGGTGAAGAAGATGCCCGTCTCCGTACCGACATAGAGGAGGCCGGGACGGACCGGATCGGCACGCACGACGCGCGTGATCTCGCCCTTCGGGAAGTTGCCGTTGATCGACTCCCAGGTCTTGCCGCCGTCCTTGGTGCGGAAGAGATAGGGATCGTAGTCGGCGAGCTTGAAGCGCGTGGCCGCGACATAGACCGTGTCGGCGTTGTGGGCCGAGATCTCGACGCAGCCGACATAGGCAAGCTCGGGCATGCCCTTCGGCGTCACGTTGGTCCACGAGCCGCCGTCGTTGCGCGTGACGTGCACGAGGCCGTCATCGGTCGAACCCCAGATCTCGCCCTTGCGATGCGGCGACTCGACGACCGAGGCCAGGGTCGCATGCACCTCGGCGCCGGCGGTGTCGTGGGTCAGATCGCCGCCCGACGGCCCCTGCCGGCTGACGTCGTTGAGGCTGAGATCGGGAGAGATCACCTCCCAGCTCATGCCTTCGTTCCGGGTACGGAAGAGGTGGTTGCCGCCGGCGTAGATGACGTCGCTGTCATGCGGCGAGAAGACGATCGGAAAGGTCCAGGCGAAGCGGTACTTGAGGTCCTTCGGCGCGATGCCGGTCGATTCCTCCGGCCATACATTCACCAGCTGCATCTGCCGCGTGCGGTGGTCGTAGCGCTGCAGCGCCCCCGCGCCGCCGGGGCTGGAGCCGACCGCGCCGCAATAGACGATGTTCGGGTCCTTCGGATGCACGGCGATGAAGCCGCTCTCGCCGGTACCCGGATAGGTGCAGTCGCTGAGCGTGATCACGCTCCATTCGGACGCGCTCGGCGTCGAGATCGAGGTGTTGTCCTGCTGCGTCGCGTAGACGCGGTAGGGATGCTGGTTGTCGACGTCGATGCGATAGAACTGCGCCGTCTTCTGATTGTAGATCGACGACCAGGTGCGACCGCCGTTGAAGGAGATGCAGGCGCCGCCGTCATTGCCCTCGATCATCCGCTTCGGATTGGCGGGATCGATCCAGATGTCGTGGTTGTCGCCGTGCGGCGTCGTCACCTCGAAGAAGTTCGCGCCGCCATCGGTCGACTTCCACATCTGATAATTGGTGACGTAGCAAGTATCGGCGTGGCCGGGATCGGCGAAGATGTGGGTGTAGTACCAGGGCCGGTGCATCAGGTCGCGGTTCTGCGAGGCCTGGACCCATTTGTTGCCGTAGTCGTCGGTGCGGTAGAGGCCGGTCTTCTCGCCTTCCGTCTCGATCAGGCAGTAGACGCGGCCGGCCTGCGCCGCCGAGGCCGAGACGCCGAGCTTGCCGAGCGGCTGGCCGGGAAGGCCGTTCTTGCCGGTGAGCTCCTCCCAGGTGTCGCCGCCGTCCTTCGAGCGGAAAAGGCCGCTGCCGGGCCCGCCGCTGTTCAGGTGCCAGAAGCTTCGGCGCGTCTGCCAGCAGGCGGCGAAGAGGATGCGCGGGTTGTTCGGATCCATCGCCATGTCGACGCAGCCGGCGTCTGGACCGCGGTCGAGAATCTTCTGCCACGTCTTGCCGCCGTCCTTCGAGCGGAAGACGCCGCGCTCGGGGTTCGGCCCGAAAGCATCGCCGAGCGCCGCGACATAGACGAGGTCGGGATTCTCCGGATGGATGCAGATGCGCCCGATATGGCGCGTCTCCTTCAGGCCGATATGGGTCCAGCTGTGCCCGGCATCGGTCGACTTGTACATGCCGTCGCCATAGGAGACGTCGATGCGGATCGTGGTCTCGCCGGTGCCGGCATAGATGACGTTGGAATCCGACTTGGCGACCGCGATGGCGCCGATCGTGGCGCTGGTGAGGTAGCCGTCCGAGACGTTGCGCCAGTAGACACCGCCATCGACGGTCTTCCAGATGCCGCCGGCGCAAGCGCCGAAGTAGAAGGTGACCGGATCCTTGTAGTCGCCGGCGACGGCGACTACGCGGCCCCCGCGGGGTGGGCCGATGCATCGCCACTTGAGCGCGTCGAGACGACCCGATTCCGTCAGGGGCGATACAGTCGACATCTTGATCCTGCCGATGGTTGGGATTGAGGCGGGGAAGTTCGGCCGAAACGATGTCACGGCCGGCGGGGCAGCGACAAGGCCTCTCGGCCCGGACGTCGATTTCGCCCGTTGCCGCCCTCCCCCCTTGCTGCTAAGTCATTGATCCGGCGCCCGGGGCGTAGCGCAGTCTGGTAGCGCATCTGCTTTGGGAGCAGAGGGTCGGAGGTTCGAATCCTCTCGCCCCGACCAGCGCCGACACCACGCCGACTGGAGTTCCGAGGCCGATATGCAGGTGCGCATCTACCAGCCCGCCAAGACCGCGATGCAGTCCGGCCGCGGCAAGGCCCGCGAGTGGATCGTCGAGTTCGAGCCGACCAGCCCGCGCGGGCCGGAGCCGCTGATGGGCTGGAGCGGCGGCGGCGACACCAAGGAGCAGGTGCGCCTGACCTTCCCGTCGCGCGAGGAAGCGGTCGCTTATGCCGACAAGCACGGCTACAGCTACACGCTGGTCGCCGCGCACGACAGACGCTTCAAGCCCAAGGCTTACGCCGACAATTTCAAGTTCGACCGCTTCAAGCCCTGGACGCATTAGTGCGCCCAGGAGCGCATCCGGCCCCGTAGCTCAGCGGATTAGAGCAACAGCCTTCTAAGCTGTGGGTCGCTGGTTCAAGTCCAGCCGGGGTCGCCACCCTCTTGACGGCACGCGGTTCGCCGTACCGGACCGCGCCGAACCCGTGAAGCGGCTAAGAGCCCCATGACCGACAAGTCTCTTGACCTTCTCGAAGAGGCCAAGCGCCATCGCCGGAAGGCGGCCGAGATGCGTGGCCAGGCCATGACCCAGCCGAAGATGGCGGACATTTTCGAGGATCTCGCCCGCGTCCATGACGCGGCCGCCGAGGAGATCGAGGACCGGTTGAGTCCGGGCCTGACGAAAAAGGACTAAGCCGCCTTCGCCATCGTCTGGCGAACTTCTGCGATCAGCTCGAAGGAGCGCAGCCGCGCACGGTGGTCATAGATCTGGCCGGTGAAGATGATCTCGTCGACCTTCGTCACCTCCATGAAGGCGCGGATGCCGCTGCGCACGGATTCCGGCGAACCGACGACGGCCATGCGCATCCCGTGCTCGACGCGCGCCTTCTCGGCCGGCGACCAGAACCCGTCCATCGAGTCGACCGGCGGGAGCAGCGGGCCGGGCTGGCCGCGCCGGAGGTTGATCCAGCCTTGCTGCAGCGACGTGAACAGGCGATGCGCCTCGGCGTCGGTGTCGGCGGCGACGACGCTCAACCCCGCCATCGCATAAGGCTTCTGCAGCGTCTCCGAGGGCTTGAACTGCTGCCGGTAGATCTCCAGCGCTTCCATCAGATGGTCGGGCGCGAAATGCGAAGCGAAGCCGAAGGGCAGCCCGAGCGCAGCGGCCAGCTGCGCGCCGAACAGGCTGGACCCCAGGATCCAGATCGGGACATTGAGACCGGCGCCGGGAACCGCGCGCACCGCTTGACCCGGCTCGGCCGGCCGGAAGTAGGCCTGCAGTTCGAGCACGTCCTGCGGGAAGCTGTCGGCAGCCTCGAAATAGCGCCTCAGCGCCTGCGCCGTCCGCTGATCGGTTCCGGGCGCGCGGCCGAGGCCGAGATCGATACGTCCGGGGAACAGCGCCTCCAGCGTGCCGAACTGCTCGGCGATCACCAGCGGGGCATGGTTCGGCAGCATGATGCCGCCGGAGCCGACGCGGATCGTCTTGGTGCCGCCGGCGACGTGCGCAATCACGACCGAGGTCGCGGCGCTGGCGATGCCCGGCATGTTGTGGTGCTCGGCGAGCCAGTAGCGGTGATAGCCCCAGCGCTCCGCGTGCTGAGCCAGATCGAGCGAGTTGCGGAAGGCGAGCGAGGCGTCGCCACCCGCGATGATCGGAGAGAGATCGAGGACCGAGAACGGGATCACGGGACCGCCTGAGGCTGGGAGGAGGTTGGCAGCATATGGGCGTTCGTCCCGAAGACTCCAATGCTTCGTTCCGCTGGCCGAGTTCCGCGCTTGGCCACCCCCGTCGGGCGTGCTTAATTCCGATCGGAAAACAGCCCCGCGGAAGCTCCCCCCCATGATCCGATCCGGTACGTCGTCGGTCTGGACCGACCTCGACTTCAACAAGAGCGGCAAGCAGGTCGGACGCCTGCACCTGCCCTACTCGGTCACGCGCTCGGCCTACGGCCATATCGACATCCCGCTTGCGATCATCAAGAACGGCAGCGGCCCGACCGTGCTGCTCATGGCCGGGAACCACGGCGACGAGTACGAGGGCCAGGTGACGATGATCCGGCTGATCCAGGATCTCGAGCCTTCGGACATCAAGGGCCGGGTCATCATCATGCCGGCGGCCAACCTGCCGGCGGCGATGGCGGGCGCGCGCGTCTCGCCGCTCGATGCCGGCAACCTGAACCGCGCCTTCCCGGGCAATCCGAACGGCACGCCGACCTGGCAGATCGCGCATTACATCGACGACATCCTGGTGCCGGAATGCGATGCGTGGCTCGATCTCCATTCCGGCGGCGGCTCGCTCGACTACCTGCCCTTCGCCGCCTTCTACCAGACCGGCGAGGACAAGAAGCTCGACGACAAGGCCGAGGGCATCATGAACGCCTTCGGCGCGCCCCGGAGCTGCCGCGTCACCGCGGCGCCGGACGGGCGCCTCGCCGCCTCCTCCGGCCATCGCCGGAAGATCCCCTATCTCGGCGGCGAGTATGGCGGCACCGCCTCGGTCAATCCCGACGGCGTCGACATCACGCGCCACGGTACGTTGCGCGTGCTCGCCCATCTCGGCGTGCTGAAGACGATCAAGCGCTTCAAGGTGCCGGCACCGAAGAAGACGCGGCTCATGGAGCTCGGCGGCCACGACTACTACATGCACGCGCCCGAGACCGGATTGTTCGAGCCGGCGACCCGCCTCGGCGACGAGGTGAAGAAGGGCCAGCTCTGCGGCACCGTCCACTTCATCGACAATCCCGAGCGCAAGGGCGTGCCCGTCTTCTTCAAGCGCGAAGGCATCGTCGTCTGCAAGCGGCACTATGGCCGCGTCGAACCCGGCGACTGCGTCGCCCATCTCGCCACGGATATCTGACCATGGATGACATCAGCGCTTTCGCCCCTGTCGCCATCGGCACCATCGGCCAGCCCAAGACGGCGCTCGATACGCCGTCGCTGCTGGTCGACCTCGACGTCATGGAAGCCAACACCGCCAAAATGGCGAAGACCTTCCGCGACAACGGCGTCAACTGGCGCCCCCACACCAAGGGCATGAAGATCCCCGCGCTGGCGCATAGGCTGATCAAGGCCGGCGCGATCGGCGTCACCTGCGCCAAGCTCGGCGAGGCCGAGGTCATGGCCGCGGGCGGCATCGGCGACATCCTGGTCGCCAACCAGATCGTCGGCCCGGTCAAGATCCAGCGCCTGGTCAATCTGCAGCGCCATTCCGACGTCATGGTCGCCGTCGACAACTGGGACAACATCCGCGAGATCGATGCGGCGGCGATCGCCGCCGGCGTGCGCGTGCGCGTGCTGGTCGAGGTCAACACCGGCATGAACCGCGCCGGCACCAAGCCCGGCGAGGCGACGGTCGAGCTGGCGAAGAAGGCCGCCGGCCTGAAGGGCGTGAAGCTCGCCGGCCTGATGACCTGGGAAGCGCATACGCTCCGCATCACCGACGCAGCCGAGAAGAAGAAGGCGATCGAGGGTGCGATCGCGACATTCCTAGGCACCGTGAAGGCCTGCCGCGATGCCGGCGTCGAGATCGGCATCGTCAGCTGCGGCGGGACCGGCACCTACTGGATCACCGCGACGCAGAAGGGCATCACCGAGGTGCAGGCCGGCGGCGGCATTTTCGGCGACGTGCTCTACCGCAAGAGCTTCGGCGTCGATCATCCCTATGCGATGACCGTGCTCGCCACCGTGACCAGCCGGCCCGAGCCGACGCGCATCATCTGCGATGCCGGCAAGAAGACGATGACCGGCGACGCGGCGATGCCCGAGCCGATCGGCCTCGGCGCGCTCGCCGGCATGGCGCTCTCGGCCGAGCACACCATCGTCAACCTCGCCGAGCCGAACGATAAGCTCCGCGTCGGCGACAAGCTCGAGTTCGTCGTCGGCTACACTGACACCACGCTCAACCTGCATGACGAGCTGGTCGGCACCCGCAAGGGCAAGGTCGAGGTGATCTGGTCGATCCTCGGCCGCGGCAAGCTGAAGTAACTACAACAGCGCCTCCACCCGAGGCGCGACTCCCGCTGACGCAATCAACAGGCGCTCCGGCGGCACCTCGTTCCAATGGGCGAGGTGTCCGTCGAGCGGCTCCGAGACCACGGTCAGCGCCGTGGTCGGGCCGCCCCAGAACATGGTCGGCGGCTTGTCGTCGCTGGAGTGCCGGATCGCATAGACGCGGATGCCGTCGCTGAGCGCGGCCGTCATGCGGAAGGGATCGGTCGCTCCGGCCTCGGAAGCGAAATCCTCGACGATGCGGATGGTCTTGCGGATCGCCGTGGCCGGGTCCTCCTCGAGCCCGTGCACGAAGAGCAGCAGGAAGAACAGCTCGGAGTCGGTGGTGCCGTGGCGGTGGCGATAGAGATCGTCGGGCAGCAGCGCCTCGAGTCGGCGGCGCACCTTGTCGTAGCCGCCGATCTGCCCGTTATGCATGAACAGCCAGCGGCCGAGCCCGAAGGGATGGCAGTTGGCGCGGCTGGTCGCGGTGCCGGTCGAGGCCCGCACATGGGCGAAGAACAGGCAGGCCTCGACTTGGTGCGCCAGGCTCTTCAGGTTCGGGTCGTTCCAGGCCGGCAGGATGTCGCGATAGATCCCCGGCACGTTGCGGCCGCCATACCACCCGACACCGAAGCCGTCGCCATTGGTGGTGACGGTGGCTTTCCTGGCGTGCAGGCTCTGCTGTATCAGCGAGTTCTCGGGCTCGAAGATCAGTGAATCGAGATAGATCGGCTGTCCGGCATAGGTGAGCCAGCGGCACATCGGCGTTCTCCCTCGACATCTCCAATCCGGCAATGATACGCGAGGGCAGTTAACGGGGGATTTCCTGAATGGCATTGCCGCGCGTCAACCTGGCTGGCGACGGGCCGGACCTCTCGCCTCGCGCCTATGCACGGCTGCTTGCCGAGCTCACGGAAAAGCTCGATGTCGGCGCCGACTCCTACGGGCTGGGCGGCTTCGTCGCCGAGTTCGAGAAGAAGATGGCGGCCGCGTTCGGCAAGGAGCGTGCGATCGTCATGCCGACCGGCACGCTCGCCAACAACTTCGCGCTGGAGCTGCTCTCGGACCGCCACCGCCGCCGCGTGCTGGTGCAGAGCGACGGGCACATCCAGAACGACACCGGCGACTCCGCCCAGCGCCTCGGCGGCGTCGTTCTGGTGCCGATCCAGGACAAGCAAGCCGCCTACACACCAGCCGCGATGAAGACCGAGATCGAGCGTGCCGCCGGCGCGCGCGTGTCCATCCCGTTCTCCTCGATGGTGATCGAGACGCCGGTCCGCCGCCGCTTCGCCCAGATGTTCCCGCTCGCCGACATGGATGCGGCGGTGAGCTACGCGAAAGAAGCTGGGCTCAAGTGTCATCTCGACGGCGCCCGCGTCTATCTCGCTTCCGCCTGGACCGGGCGCGGGGTGAAGGATTTCTGCCGGCCCTTCGATACGGTCTACTGCTCGCTCTACAAGTATTTCGGCACGCCCTTCGGGGCCGTGCTCGCAGGCCCCGCCGAGCTGATCGACGGGCTCTATCATGATCGGCGCCGTCATGGCGGCGGCTTGGCCCAGATGTGGCAGGTCGCGCTGGTCGCCGATCACTTCCTCGACGGCATGGAGGAACGCTGGAAGAAAGCGGCGAAAATGGGCGAGCCCGCCTACAAGCGGCTCGAAGCCTCCGGCCGCTTCACCGTCGAGCGCATTCCCGACGGCAGCAACATCGTGAAGCTCAGGCTAACCAAGGGCGATGCCGAGGCCCTCAAAGCCTTCCGTGGACGCGCCGAGGCGGCCGGGCTCAAAATGCCGGAGATCGGCGGCGACATGCTGCCGATCCGGGTCAACGAGACCTGGCTTGCGTCGAGCGGAGAGGAGATCGCCGACCGGCTGATCGCATCCGCGTAAGGGGGAACCATGAAGGTCGAGAATGCGTCGCTCGAAGACCTGCTCGAGGGGCTGACCTCGGGCGAGATCGCCGCGACCGAGCTGACCAAGGCCTATATCGCGCGCATCAAGGCCTATGACCAGGGCGGGCCGAAGATCAATTCGGTGCGCGAGGTGAACCCCGACGCGCTCTCGATCGCCGCGAAGCTCGACGGCGTGAAGCCCACCAAGAGCAAGCCCCTCGCCGGCCTGCCGATCCTGATCAAGGACAACATCGCCAGCGGCGACCGGCAGCACACGACCGCGGGCTCGCTCGCGCTCGCCGATGCCTATGCGAAGAAGGACGCGACCGTGACGGCGCGGCTCAGGAAGGCCGGCGCGATCATCCTCGGCAAGGCGAACCTGACCGAATTCGCCAACATCCTCGCCGTCGGCATGCCCGCCGGATACAGCTCGCTCGGCGGCCAGGTGAAGAACGCCTTCGCGCCCGATCAGGACGAGAACCGCATTCCCATCGTCCACCCCGGCGGTTCCAGCGCCGGCTCCGGAGTCGCAGTGGCCATCGGGGCGGCGGCCGCAACCATCGGCACCGAGACCTCGGGTTCGCTGCTCTCGCCGGCGACCCAGAGCGGCGTGGTCACGGTGAAGCCGACGGTCGGGTTGATCAGCCGCGCCGGCATCCTGCCGATCTCGCATAGCCAGGACACCGCCGGGCCGATGACGCGCACGGTGCGCGACTCCGCCCTGCTGCTCAACGTGCTCGCCACCGTCGATCCGCTCGACAAGGCGACGGCGCGGCAGAAGCGGCCGAAGGACTATCTCGATCACCTCGACAAGGACGGGCTCAAGGGAGCGCGCATCGGCGTGCCGAGCGATCCGTCCGATCCCGGCAACGACGTCTACTACAGCCCGCTCTCGCCGCGCGCGAAGGAGGTCATGAGCCGGACCATCGAGGCCCTGCAGGATCTCGGCGCGACCATCATCCGCGCCAATATTCCGACGGCAGGCTGGATCGGCGGCGCCGGCACCGAGATCGCGGTTCTCAACCGCAACCACTTCAGCCCCACCTACAACCAGGTCCAGCGCGCGCCGATCGTCTTCGTCTACGAGCTCAAGAACGGGCTCGAGGCCTATCTGAAGAAATGGGCGAAGGGCACGGCGATGAAGACGATCGACGACATCATCGCCTTCAACCGCGAGCGGCCGGTCGAAGCGCTGCGCTTCGGCCAGGACCTGTTCCTCGCCGCCGCCGAGACCAGGGGCGATCTCAGTGAGCCGGAGTACAAATCGGCAAGGCGCATGGACTTGAAGCATGCGAAGACGCTCGGCCTGGACGCTTACATGGATATGCACAAGCTCGACGCCGTGCTGTTCCCGGCCAATGCCGGTGCCGGCATCGCCGCCAAGCCCGGCTATCCGAGCGTGCAGGTACCCGCGGGCTTCATCGCCGGAATGGGCGGCAAGGACACGCCGGACTATCCGCTCGGCGCCACCTTCGCCGGCCGCGCCTGGAGCGAGGCCAAGCTGCTCCGCTTCGCCTACGCCTTCGAGCAGGCCACGCATGCGCGCCGCATGCCGCCGGGCGTGCCGGCGCTCTAAGCCGGCTTGGCAAGTCCCGCCGCCAGCAGATCGAGCGCCTTCTCGGCCATCGCCTGGGCTTCGTGCTCGGCGACGCCCCAGCGCGGCATGTGGCCGTCGACCTGCATGCGCGCGAGGCCGTAGACGAGTCCGCGGCCGGTCAGGTGGAGCAGGCGGACGTCATCGGAGCGAAGCCGGTCCTTCGCGATCGCGGCTTTCACAGCCTCCTCCATCGCCAGGCGGATCTCCTGGTCCTGGCGGCGCAGCTCAGTCGCGCCCTCGAAGTCGAAGAGCGTGCGGTCCGAGAGCACCTGGAAATGCGTCGGGTTGCGGAAGGCCCAGCGCAGATAGGCGATGCCGATGGCGCGGAAGCGAGCGAGCGGATCGTCGGTCGGCGCCTTCTCCAGTGCCTCGACGAATTCTCGGTGAAAGCGCCGCATCGCCTCCTCGGCGATCGCCGTCATAAGGGCGATGCGGCTGGGGAAATGGCGGAAGGGCGCGGCCGAGGAGACGCCGGCACGGCGCGCCACCTCGCGGACGCTGAGGGCCTCCGCCCCCTCCGCCTCGATCAGGGCGAGACCCGCGGTCACCAGCGCCTGCCGCAGATCGCCATGGTGGTAACCCCGGACAGGCGAGGCGCGAACCTTGGACGTGCGAGAGCGGCGGGCGGTCGGCATGATAAGGACGGTATCAGCACGGCTTCGTGAATGTAAGCAGCGAAAACATTCCTTGACCACCCACGACAGCGGAATGTTATCGTCGCTTACATAAAATCGGAGGATCGATGAGCGAGCGCAGCCTGATCGAAGGATGGCCTCTCCTGGCCACGCTCACCGCGGCGCTCGCGGCGATCGTGCTCGGCGACGCCGCGGCGCACGGCTTCGAGGCGGAGTCGACGCGCGCGGCGATCCGGGTGACGGCCCGCACCTCCTTCGTGCTTTTCTGCCTCGCCTACTCGGCCGCTGCGCTGGTGCGCTTCTGGCCCAACACCTGGACGCGCTGGCAGCGGCGCAACCGCCGGCAGCTCGGCCTCGCTTTCGCCGTTTCGCATCTGATGCATGCTGCTGCGATCGGCGCCTTCGCGCTCGCCCTGCCGGAAACCTTCCGACAGGAAACCAGCCTCGGCATGTTCGTCGCCGGCGGCCTCGGCTACCTGTTCATCCTGGCCATGGCGGCGACATCCTTCGACCGCACGGCCGCCGCGATCGGCCCACGCGCCTGGCGCTGGCTGCACGGCTTCGGCGCCTTCTACATCTGGGTCGGATTTGTGAACGGCTTCGGCAGCCGCGCCATGGCGAAGCCCGGCTATTGGGTCTTCGTCGCGATCCTGCTCGCCGTCATGGCGCTTCGCCTCGCGGCGATGCGAAAGAAGAAAGTCGCCGCTCACGCCTAGAGGACGCGGCGCTGCACCACTGACAGCGCCGACCGGCGGCTCCGTCAACCGGCTTTTCCGCCGCCTGGTTCGGTGGCAGGCTCGCGCCACCCCGATACAGGAAGCCCCGATGTCCCGACGCACGCTCGAAATGACCGAACAGCTCTACGACTATCTGCTGAAGACCTCGCTGCGCGACACGCCGCTGCAGAAGAAGCTCCGGCAGGTGACGGCGAAGATGAAGTGGGGCGGCATGCAGATCTCGCCCGAGCAGGGCCAGTTCATGGCGCTGCTGGTCGAGCTGATCGGGGCCAGGAAGGCGATCGAGATCGGCACCTTCACCGGCTATTCCGGCCTCTCGGTCGCCGCCGCGCTGCCGGCCAATGGCCATCTCTGGTGCTGCGACGTCAGCGAGGAGTTCACCGCGACCGCGCGCAAGTTCTGGAAGCTGGCGAAGCTCGACAAGAAGATCACGCTGACCCTGGCGCCGGCGACCGAGACCATCGCCAAGCTGCTCAAGGCCAGGCATGGCGGCACCTTCGACTTCGCCTTCATCGACGCCGACAAGGCGAACTACGATGCCTATTACGAAGGTGTGCTGAAGCTGCTGCGCAAGGGCGGGCTCATCGCCATCGACAACGTGCTGTGGGGCGGCCGCGTCGCCGATCCGGCGCGGAAGGACCCGGACACCACCGCGATCCGCAAGCTCAACGCCAAGATCCTCAAGGACAAGCGCGTGACCGCGAGCTTGCTGCCTATTGGCGATGGGCTGACCTTGGCAAGGAAGCGCTAAGGCAGCGAGGAATGCCGCACCCTGTCCCCCGGCTTGATCCCGAGGCGTGATGAGGTACCCCCGTTCACTTCCAGCACCGCCCGCGTCGGACCCGTTGCCGGGACCGGTGTCTCCGTCAGCGGGATAGTGCGCTCGGCGATGTTCAGGATGCGGCCGTCCGGGCCGATGAAGATCATGTCGAGCGGGATGTAGGTGTTCTTCATCCAGAAGGTCGCCGGGTCCGGCCGCTCGAAGATGAACAGCATCCCGGCATCGGCCGCCATCTGCCGGCGGAACATGAGCCCCTGCGCGATCTGCGCCGGCGAGGTGGCGAGCTCGACGTTGAAGCGATGCTTCGCCCCGGACGCCGTCTCGATGGTCACCGTGTCCTTGGGATAGGTGACGGGCTGCGCCGCGAGCGGGCCTGCGAACAAGACCAGGAGGAGGGCAAGAACGCGTCTCACGGCAGCATCACCTCTTCGATCATCTCGCCGATCTCCGGCCGCACCGGCCCGGGATTGGGCGGATCGGCGAGCGTGCTGAACCAGCGCTCCGGCGCGTTGCGCGCCCGGCTGTGGTTCCAGCTGAGGCCACGCAACACCGTCTCGGCCTCCGGGGTCAAGGGCGAGGCCGGGTCGCGGCCGTCGAGCACGGCCCAGATGCCGGCCCAGCACCGCGCCACCGACCACGGATTGTAGCCGCCGCCGCCGAGCACGAGCGCGCGCGGCGCCAGCGGAACGAGGGCCGCCACCGCCGACCACAGGGCGCCGTTGGAGAGCGCGAGCCCGCTCTGCGGGTCGTCGGCGAGACCATCGGCGCCACATTGGAGCACGATTGCGGCAGGCTCGAGGGCGCGCCCGAGCGGCAGGAGCGCCTCCTCGACGATGGTTGCCAGCTCCGAGTCGTTGAAGCCTCGAGGCACCGGCAGGTTGCGCGCATTGCCGCCGCCGCGCTCGCCGCGAATGCCGGTGTGCGGCCAGCGTCCCGCTTCATGCACGGAAACCGTGAGCACGCGGGCATCGCCGCGAAAGGCGTCCTCGACGCCGTCGCCGTGATGCGCGTCGAGATCGACGTAGTAGACCGGCGCGATACCGGCATCGAGGAAAGCGAGGATGCCGAGGACGGGATCGTTGAAGTAGCAGAAGCCGCTGGCGCGGTCGGGCCGGCCGTGATGCGTGCCGCCGGCCGGGCTGTGGACGATGCCGGACTCGCGCAGCAGCTCGACAGCCTTCAGCGTCGAGCCGCAGGCGGTCGCCGGACGGCGGAAGATCTCGGCGAAGACCGGGTTGCCGTTGCGGCCGATATTGTGGCGGTCGCGGATCTCCTCGGAGACATGACGCGTCGCCTCGGCTTCCTGCACGGCGCGCACATAGGCCGGATCGTGGAAGCGCGCGAGCTGCTCCGGTGTCGCCTGCGGTCCGTCGACATAGCGCGCCGGATCGTGCCAGCCCATGGCGCGGATCAGGTCGAGCGCGGTCGAGACGCGCGGGATCGAAAGCGGGTGCTTCGCCCCGTAGATCGAGTGCCGGTAGATCTCGCTGCCGATGAGGATCGGAGGACGCATCCGCAGAGGATAGCGCCAAGGCCCTTGGCCGCGACAGCCACCGGCTGTGGCGGACGGAACATCTGCGTCCCTTGAACGGAGTAACCCGTCTGGAGGATGTGGGGTTTTCCCCGCGAGACGACGATCCCGCGCATCACGGATCTCACGGGGGTCGACATGTCGCTCCGCATTCTTTCTGTCCTCCTGATCGCCATCGGGCTGCTGAGCGGCCCCGGCGGCCGGACGGCTGACGCTGCCATCACGACCGATTGGTCACGGATCTACGGAACCGCCTCCTCGGGCACCAGCTTCGGTACGGTCGCGATCGACAGCAGCGGCAACAGCTACGTCGTCGGCAGTTTCGGGGGCGCGACGCTGACCTTCGGCGGCACCACCTTGACACGCATCGGGACCACTGACGGATTCGTCGTCAAGCTGGACTCCTCGGGAACGGTGCTCTGGGCCAAAAACTACGGCGGAGCCGGCGCCAGGACCCACATCGCATGGGCAGCCGTCGACGGGTCCGGAAACGTCCATCTCACCGGCACGGTCAGCGCGGCCAGCCTCACCACGCCGGCGCTGACCCTGGCGGGAACACAGGACGTGTTCGCCCTGAAGCTCGACAACGCCGGCACGACCACCTGGTCGCGGATCTACGGCGAGGCCAGCGCCTCGCTGCAGGCCGGCGCCGTCGCCGTGGACGGATCCGGTAACGTCTACCTCTCGGGGACTTTCAGCGGGGCCACCTTGACCACGCCGTCCCTGACACTGATCGGCAGCCAGGATGCCTTCCTGCTCAAGCTCGATTCGAGCGGTACGGTCACGTGGGCGCGCAACTATGGCGGCGCAGGAGGAGTCCTCAGCAGCAACCGCGTCAGCACCGACGGCTCGGGAAACGTCTACCTGACCGGGACCTTCAACGACGCCAGCATGACCACGCCGGCGGTGACGCTCATCGGCACCATCGACGTGTACATGCTCAAGATCGACTCTTCCGGCACGACGAACTTGGCAAGAGGCATCGGCGGCACCTCGGGTCGTCTCATTTCAGGAACGATCGCGGTCGACAGCTCGCAGAATATCCATGTCGTCGGCGTTTTCGACGCCGACCTGACAAGCCCGGCGCTGGCCAAGATCGGCGGTAGCGACATCTTCCTGATCAAGTACGACACGAGCGGAACGGTCGTCCTGACCAAGAACTTCGGTGGCACCGGCGCGCTATCGGACTACCCTCGCGTCGGACTCGACAGCTCCGGCAACATCTATGTCGGCGGCGCCTTCAACGCCGACCTGACCACGCCGGCGCTGACGAAGATCGGCGCCGGCGACGCCTTCGTCGTCAAGATGACGTCGGCGGGCTCGATCACGGACGCGCAGAACTACGGCGGGGCTTCCGCCGACATGCGGCGCCACGGCACCGCCTTGGCCGTCGATTCGAATGGCGTCATCATCGTCGGCGGCGCGACGGATAATAGCCTGACGACACCGGCGCTGACAAAGACCGGCAACGTCGACGTCTTCATCATCCGGGCCGGCGGTCCGACCGAGACGCTGACGGTCACGCGCTCGGGCGCGGGCAGCGGCACGGTGACCTCCTCGCCCTCCGGCATCTCCTGCGGCTCGACCTGCTCGGCCAGCTTCGCGCAGGGCGCATCGGTCACGCTGACGGCGGCCGCTGCCAGCGGCTCGACGTTCTCCGGCTGGTCGGGCAACTGCAGCGGCACGAGCACGGCGGCCAGCGTGACAATGAGCGCCGCCCGCTCCTGCACGGCAACCTTCGCCCAGACGGTCACCTCCGGCAGCGGACCGACGCCGACCTGGCTCGGCTCGAGCGGCAGCGGTCAGCTCAGCTTCTCCAGCGTCGAGGTCACTCTCGACTCCAGCGGAAATCTCAGCGCCACCATTCCCGCCGGCAACTTCAACGCCGCCGACCTGACCTTCTCCGCGACGCTGGCCGATGGTTCTTCCCTGCCGTCCTGGCTCATTTTCGATCCCGTCACGCTGACCTTCAGCGGCACACCCGCCGCGTCGCTGCTCGCTGCCGCCGGGCGCCTGGCACGTGCGGCGGACACGCAGAATGCCGATGGCCGCTGGCTGGCGACGCCGCCGACCAAGGTCGCGACCCGGCTCTCGATCACGCTCCAGGTACGGGACCGCTCCGGGCAGACGGCGACCGTGACCTTCCCGCTCGTCGTCTACGCGCAGCGGACCGCGACCGCTGTCGTCGCGGCCTCGGTGACCGATGCCGGCGTCTCGGGCAACGGCGCCGCGGCAGGACCGGCGCTCTCCGATGACGGCGCGGCCGTCGTCTTCCAGACGGCGGCGACCAACCTGTTCGGCGCCGATACCAACACAGCACCGGACATCGTCCGCTACGATGTCGCCTCCGGCCGCCTCGCGCGGTTCTCGACGGGCAACTTCACCGGGTCCATCGCCGGACCGGCGGATGGCTGGTCGGGCGCGGCGGCGATCTCGGCGGACGCCTCGACCATCGCCTTCTCCTCCGACGCCACGAATATCGGGCTCCCCTGGGGCAACGGCCTGCGCCAGGTCTGGGCCGCCGATGCGACGCGCTCGCGGGTCAGCACGGTGACGCCGTCACCGACGGCGGTCAGCGCCGCCGCCGACGGGACGCTCGCCGACGGTCTTTCCGACAACCCGGCGCTTTCCGAGGACGGACGCTACGTCGCCTTCGAGTCGGTCGCGACCAACCTGGTCTCTGGCGCCTCCGATGGCACGCGACGCGTCTACCGCAAGGACCGCACGACCGGCGCCATCCTCCTGGTCGGCACCGGCCGCCGCGCGGCCATCTCGTCCGACGGCCGCTACGTCGCCTTCGACGATGGCGAGCGTCTCTACCGCGCCGATCTCACCGGCGGTACGACCCTCACGGTCACCACCGGCACGGTCGCGCGGATGAGCCGCGACGGACGCTACATCGCCTACCAGACGGCGGGCCGTGTGATGCGCGCCGATGTGGCGCTCGGCACGACCGAGACGGTCGCAGCCGACGGCTCGTCGCCGTCGATCTCCGGCGACGGCCGCTTCGTTGTCTATGTCGCGCAAGGACAGGTCCAGGTCCGCGACATGGTCGCCGGCACCACCGCTCTGGTGTCGACGACCACGAGCGGCAGCGGCGGCAATGCCGCCTCTGCCGACCCGACGATCTCGGGCAATGGCCGCTACATCGCCTTCTCCAGCCTGGCGACCGACCTCGTCTCCGGCCAGAGCGCGGGTCAGCTCTATGTTGCGGGCAATCCGCTGGTGCCGCCCCTGGCCTCTGGCTGGTGGTGGAGCTCGACCGAGCCGGGTACCGGCTTCGCCATCGAGACTGCCGGCGACCGGCTGATGATGGGCGCCTTCCTCTACACCGCCGAGGGCGCGCCGATCTGGCACCTGGCGCAGGGCACGCTCGGGACGACGAGCTGGTCGGGGGCGCTCGCGCTCTACCAGGGCGGCCAGACGCTCACGAGCGCCTACCGCGCACCAAGCCCGGTGGGCACCGTCGGCAATGCCGCGCTGGCGATCTCCTCACATACCGCGGCAGCGATGTCCGGGGCGCACTCGGCGTCGCTCGAGCGCTACAACTTCGTCTCCGGCGGCGTCGCCGCCGGGGCGCAGCTCGGCGCGCCCGAGTCGGGCTGGTGGTGGAACGCGGACGAGCCGGGAACCGGCTGGTTCCTCGAGATCCAGTCGAGCTCGCTCTATCTCGCCGGCTTCCTCTACGACGATAGCGGCCAGGCGATCTGGGTCACGAGCTCGGGAGCGATGAGCTCGACGCGCGCCTTCTCCGGCACGCTGTCGTGCTGCAGCGGCGGCCAGCCGCTCGGAGGCGCGTACCGTTCGCCGAGCTGCTCGGGCGACCTCGGAACGCTGACGCTCGCGTTCAGCTCGCCCCTGGCCGCGACGCTGACCCTGCCGTCGGGGCGACAGGTCGCGATCAAGCGCTACCGGTTCTGACGGGACCGGAGGACCCTTCTCCCAGAGCCTCGGGGAAGGGTCCTCCGGTATCGAAAGCTACTTCTTCTCGATGTTCCAGAGCACCAGCTCGGTCGCCGCCGGCACGCCGACCAGGTTGTTGCGCCAAGCCACCGGCTTCAGGAACTGTCCGGTGTTCAGGTAAGGCACCTGATCGTAGTAGCGGGCCTGCAGCTTCTCGATCACCGCCATCTGCGCCTTCTGGTCAGGAGCGGCGAGGAAGTCGGCGCGCAGCTTCTCGATCTCGGGATCGGTGTACCAGCCGAACCAGCCGCCATCGCCGGCGAGCGGCAGGTTGGAGATCGGGCTCGACATCGGGATCCCCGTCCACCAGGTCGGGAAGATGTGCCAGCCCTGCGATCCGGTTCCGGGCGCGGCCTTGTTGGTGCGCCGGGAGGTCAGCGTCGACCAGTCCATCGCCTGCAGATCGACGTTGAAGCCGGCCTTCTTCAGCGACTCGGCGCCGACGATCGCGATGTGATGGATGATCTGCTGGTCGGTCGGATCCATGAGCACGATCGGCTCGTTCTTGTATCCCGCCTCGGCCAGGAGCGCCTTGGCCTTGGCGTAGTCGGGCTTCATGTAGGGCTCGGCCGCGGCCTTGGTCTCGTAGGGCGAGCCGCAGACGAAGACGGCGAAGCACTCGCGCTCGTATTCGGGATTGCCGATCATCGCCGCGAGGAACGCCTTCTGGTCGATCGCCAGGAGAGCGGCCTTGCGCACGCGCGCGTCGTTGAACGGCGGATGCAGATGGTTGAAGCGGAGATGGCCTATAGAGCCGAAATTGTCGAGCACCTTGACCGTGATGTTCGGGTCGCGCTTCAGCATCGGCAGCAGGTCGATCGGCGGGATCTCGTAGGCGTCGACCTCGCCCTTCAGCAGCGCCTGGGTGGCGATCGCCGTGTCGGGAATGTAGAGCCACTCGACGCGATCGACCTTGGCGACCTTGCCGCCCGAATAGCCGTCGGACGGCTCGCTGCGCGGCACGTATTTCGGATTCTTCCTGTAGACGACCTTGTTGCCGGGAACCCATTCGTCCTTGGCGAAGATAAAGGGTCCGGAGCCGATCGGCTCCTTCACCTGCTCGTCAGGACTGGTCTTGGCGTCCGCCTCGCGCATGATGAAGCAAGGCAGCACCGGGTTGCCCAGGGTCTGGATGACGAGGCCGAACTTCTTCGCCATCGTCATCTCGAAGGTGAGATCGTCCTTGGCCTCGAGCGAGGCAACATGCGCCATCATGACCTTGCCGTCGCCGGACTTGACCGCCCAGCGCTTGATCGAGGCAACGGCATCCTTGGCGGTCACCGGCGTGCCGTCGTGCCAGGTCATGCCCTTGCGCAGCGTGAAGCTGTACTTCATGCCGTCCGGCGCCGCGGTGAACGTGTCCACCATCTGGGGCTTGTAGTTGAACTTGCTGTCCGGAGCGAACAGCACGTCATAGACCATGTAGCCGTGGTTACGGGTGATCGCCGCGGTGGTCCAGATCGGGTCGATGTTCTTGAGGTCGGCCTGCGGCACCAGCTTCAAGGTCGACTGCGCCAGCGCCGGCGCCGCCAGCAGCATCGCCGCGGTAACGATCAGGACCGAGCGCCCGATCAGAGTCGTGAGTTTCATCGGTAGCTCCCTGTTTTCTTCGTTGCGACAAGGGGACGCTACCACCATGCCTCCGGCGCGTAAACTCCGCCCTTCCCGCGGCCCCTCCGGACCGCCATAATCCGCGCATCCGCCCCTCAGGAGTCCGCCCATGACCGCGCAGGCGCTGCCGAACGACCTCGAACCCTTCTGGATGCCGTTCACGGCGAACCGCCACTTCAAGAAGGCGCCGCGTCTCCTCGCCGAGGCGAAGGACATGCACTACTCCACGCCCGAGGGCCGCAAGATCCTGGACGCCACCGCCGGTCTCTGGTGCGTGAATGCCGGCCATGGGCGTGAGAAGATCGTCAAGGCCGTCCAGGCGCAGGTCGCCAAGCTCGACTTCGCGCCGTCCTTCAACGTCGGCCACCCGATCGCCTTCGAGCTGGCGGCGCGGCTCACCTCGATGGTGCCGGGCTACAGCCAGGTCTTCTATACGAACTCAGGATCCGAGTCGGTCGACACTGCGCTCAAGATCGCCCTCGCCTATCAGCGCGCCATCGGCCAGGGCACGCGCACGCGCCTGATCGGCCGCGAGCGGGGATATCACGGCGTCGGCTTCGGCGGCATGTCGGTCGGCGGCATGGTCGCCAACCGCAAGATCTGGGGACCGTCGATGCTGAACGGCGTCGACCACATCCGACACACCCACGAGCCCGAGAAGAACGCCTTCTCGAAGGGCCAGCCCGAATGGGGCGCGCATCTCGCCGACGATCTCGAGCGGCTGGTAGCGCTGCATGACGCGTCCACCATCGCCGCCGTCATCGTCGAGCCGGTCGCCGGATCGACGGGCGTGCTGGTGCCGCCGAAGGGCTACCTGCAGCGCCTGCGGCAGATCTGCGACAAGCACGGCATCCTGCTGATCTTCGACGAGGTCATCACCGGCTTCGGTCGCCTGGGATCCAGCTTCGCCACCGAGCATTTCGGCGTGAAGCCCGACCTCTTCACCACCGCCAAGGGCATCAGCAACGCGACCATCCCGATGGGCGCCGTGTTCTGCCGCAAGGGCATCTACGACGCCTTCATGAACGGTCCGGAAGGCATGATCGAGGTATTCCACGGCTACACCTACTCCGCTCATCCGGTCGCCTGCGCGGCGGCGCTCGCCACCCTCGACATCTACCGCGAGGAGGGCCTGTTCGAGCGCGCCGCCGAGCTCTCGCCCTACTGGCAGGAGGCGGTCCACAGCATGAAGGGCCTGCCGAACGTCATCGACATCCGCAACTGCGGGCTCACCGCCGGCGTCGAGCTGGCGCCGCGTCCGAACGCGCCGCCCACCTCGCGCGGCATGGATGCGCATCTGAAGGCGTTCGAGAAGGGCGTGATGGTCCGCTTCTCCGGCGAGACCATCTGCATGTCGCCGCCGCTGATCATCTCGAAGGGGCAGATCGACCAGATCGTCGACACCGTCACCGACGTCATCAAGACCATCCACTAGCCTTGACGTGGACGAGGCCCTCTCCCCCCGGGGAGAGGGCCTTTTCTTTTGCTCAGTTCTTCTTCGGGGGAAAGGGCTGCGCCGGCGCGCGCGGATCGACCTGGGTCAGGTGGCTGACGATGCCGCCATCCTGCCAGAGATAGAACCCGACGAAGGGCGGCGTCTCCGCCCAGCCCCAGATGCCGCCATGGTTGATGTTGAGCAGGATCTCCGGCGCCGTCGCCGGATTCGTGCTCACCACCGTGCCGTTCCAGCGCCGCGTCGTGGCACGATGCAGATGGCCGCAGACGACGCGCTCGACCTGCGGATGCTTCCTGACGATCTCGCCCATCGCCTCGCCGCCGACGCAGCCGTAATTGTCCATCTGAACGATGCCGACCGAATAAGGCGGGTGATGCATGAAGACGAGCGTCGGCGTGTCCTTGTCCTCGCTCAGGCGCGCATCGAGCCAGGCGAGGCGCTCCGGGCACATGAGACCGGTGACCTTGCCCGGATCCAGCGTGTCGAGCCCGATGAGGCGCACCGGATGCCCCTCGACGACATAGTGGAGGAATCCCGATTTCGGCAGGTAGGCGTGGTCGCCATAGACAGCGCGCAGATTATCGCGGTGATCGTGATTCCCCGGGATCAGGTAGACCGGGATCTCGAGCCGGTCGAGGACGCGGCGGAGGTTGCGGTATTCCTCCGCCTTGCCGAAATCGACGAGGTCGCCGGTCGCCAGCACCATGTCCGGGCGCGGCCTGAAGTCGTTCAGGAACGCGACCGTCCGCTCCAGCCGCTCCGCGGTATCGATCTTGTCCATGAAGGCGAGCTCGCCCTCGGTGCGGAGATGGAGGTCGGTGATATGCGCGATCAACATGAGGCTGGCCCGGCCCTTGCAGTTGAAAGGGAGAAATCTCGACCGGCACTATATCAAGCGTGTGCCGGACGTCCCAGGCTTGCCCGGAGCGACCGCCGATGACGCCCTTCCTGCGCCCTGTCCTTCTGGTCGTGCCGCTGCTCGCGCTCGCCGGCTGCTACGGCAACCCGGTCTCCCGCCATTTCGAATGGCAGAGGCACCAGGAGACGGTGGAGTTCGCGCCGGAGCCGCTCTACTGCTACAAGACGCTGGCCCAGGTCGACTGCTACGCCCAGCCGCTCGACCGCCGCGAAACCAACCGCATCGCCAATTACTACGGCCCTGCCCCGGGCCGCGCCGTGATGGTCGTGCCGCCGCCGATGCCTCAGGAAAAGGTCGGCAACGTCGTCGATCACCCGCCGCTGATGGTGCCGCGCGAGAAGGTCGAGTCCGAGCCGCTGCAGCTCGTCCCGAAGCCGAAGGCGCCGACCGAGAACGGCAACGACTGAACTTCTGGCGCCGCCGCCTTCCGGTCGGCTATGACCGGCACATGAACACCGGGACGAATTTGCCGGGCGGCACGGCATTTCTTGCCGGCCCGGTCCGCCGTGTCCTGTCGCGACACCCGTCCGGGTTGGCGACGCGCGCCGGCGTCTTCCTCGATCGCGACGGCGTGCTCAACCGCGATCTCAACTACGTCCATTCGCACGATCGCTTCGTGCCCGTGCCCGGCTCCGCCGAGGCGATCGCGTGGCTCAACGCGCAGGGACGCAAGGTCGTCTTCGTCACCAACCAGGCGGGCATCGGGCGTGGCTACTACTCCGAAGAGCAGTTCGCCGCCTTCACCCGCTGGATCGAGGACTGGCTGGCCGAGCGCGGCGCGCATATCGAAGCGACGTTCTACTGCCCGCACCATCCGACCGCCGGCCGGGGCGCCTATCTCGGCAGCTGCGGCTGCCGCAAGCCCGAGCCGGGCATGATCCGCGCCGGGCTCGCCGAGTTCGATCTCGATCCCGGGCAATGCTTCCTGGTCGGCGATCAGAAGACCGACATCGGCGCGGCGGAAGCCGCCGGCATTCCCGGCCATCTCTTCGACGGCGGCAACCTGCTCGGCTTCGTCCAGTCGCTGATGCGCTGATCAGGCGGCCTTGCGGCGCTCCGCCAGCATCCGCTCGAACAGCGCCTTGTAGCTTGCGACGACGGCGCGCTCGGTGAATTCGGCTTCGTAGCGCAGCCGCCCATTGGCGACGATGCGGGCGCGCAGGTCGCCGTCATCGAGGACGCGGCGGATCGCGGTCGCGAGCGCCGCCACATCGTCGATCGGCACCAAAAGGCCGTCCTCGCCGTCGCGGATCAGCGCGCCGGGACCGGCGGAGCGCGTCGCCACCAGCGGCACGCGTGCGGCCCACGCCTCGATCGAGACGATGCCGAAGGGCTCGTAGCGCGAGGGGAAGACGCAGAGATCGGCGGTCGCCATCAGGTCGAGGCGATCGTTGCGCCAGCCAAGCAGCTTTACACGGTCCGAGAGGCGAAGGCGCCCGATCTGCGCTTCGAGCGGAGCGCGAAGCTCCCCCTCGCCCGCGATCCAGAGCTGCGCGTCGGGGATCTGCACCATGGCATCGATCAGCACGTCGAAGGCCTTGGCCTCATGCAAGCGGCCGAGCGCCAGCAACAACGGCGCGCCGTCGCGGCTGCCGAGCGCCGTGCGGTCGAGGCGGTACCCCTTCCCGTCCGGCGCATAGGCGCGAAGGATGTGCGCACGCTCCGGCGCCCAGCCTTCCTTGACGATATGCTGGCGCATGTCGGCGCTCATGCCGGCGAGGTGATCGCAATGCCGGTAGTATTTGAGATCGTAAAAGCCGCCGAGCCAGCCGAGATTCACATGCGGGCCGCGCTTGAGGAAGCTCGCAGCGCGCCGCATCCAGCCCATGACGATGTCGGGGCGAAAATCGGCAACGGCGCTGCCGAGCCCCATCCTGGTGCGGAAGTCGATCCAGCGCGCGCCGAAAGGAAGCTCGATCGGATCGACGCCGGCGCCCCTCAGCAAGGCCGCGCGCGCCGCGTCGCGGCGTATAACCACGCGCTGCTCGATGCCGGCGCGATGCAGACCCAGCACGGTGTCGACGAAGCAGGTCTCGGCGCCGCCATGAGGCGCGCCGGCCATCACCTGCAGGACACGCATCAGATCAGCTTCTCGAAAGCCGTCGCGGCCTCGTCCCAGCCCCATGCGCGCTGGCGCACCAGGGCGTTCATGCTCATCTGCCGCCAGAGGCGGTCGTCGGTGAGCAATGCCAGCGTCTTGTCGGCGAACAGACGCTCGTCGCCTTCGACGAAGCCGGTCTCGCCGTCGGCGACCCGCTCGGCCATGCAGCCGAAGGGACCGACCACGGCGGGAAGCCCCGTCGCCTGCGCCTCGGCCACGGCGAAGCAGAAAGTCTCTTCCTTGTCGCCGCGATAGACCAGCACGCGCGCCGCCCGCATCTCGTCGGCCAGCACGGATTTCGACACCGGCGCGCGCAGCACGATGCCTCGATCGGCGAGCTGGCGCGCATATTCGAGGATCGGCTCCATCTCCTTCGCCTTGGCCGCGCCATAGGCGCCGTAGGTCGACGGGCCAGAGAAGACGTGAAGCTCGGCTGTCGGCAGGCGCGGATGGATATGGCGCGCCCATAGCGTCATCAGCCAGTCGAGCCCGCGCATCGGATTGGAGATGAACAGCGCCCGCGGCGGTGGCGGCTCGTCCGTCGTCTCGTTCTCGAGAAAGCTCGAGGAGACGCCGAGCGGAATGACGACGCGGCCGCCATCCGGCGCCCAGGCCGGATAGGTGCCCGCGTGATAGAGCGAGGTGAAAACCACGACCGGCTTGAGCCGGAACAGCTTCGAGAGATAGCGCCACTTGAGCAGATAGCGCGCCGGGTTCTGGATCCAGAACAGGCGGCGCCGCGCCCGCGGCACCATCGGCAGCAGATTATGCGCGCGATAGGCGATGTAGAGATCGGCCGATTGCGGCACGCCGGCATCGAGCGAGTCCCAGTCGACGCCTTCCTCGCGCACCGGCTCGGTGCAACGGTTGCGCACGGTGACGTCATGGCCGCGGCGCGCCAGCGCATAGGCAAGATG
Organism: Alphaproteobacteria bacterium; assembly: GCA_016869375.1. Lineage (GTDB taxonomy): Bacteria > Pseudomonadota > Alphaproteobacteria > SHVZ01 > SHVZ01 > SHVZ01. The sequence goes on from VGEH01000019.1 coordinate 41,462, forward strand.
CGTGAACGCGGTCTCGGAACCGCCGAGCGGACCTTGGCTGACGCTCCGCGCATTGAAGCGGACGCCGTCGTCGGTCATGACGATATGGGCCATCAGGCCCCTACCCTGTTCATCAGCTCCCTCGTCACCCGCTCGACCTCATCCACCGACAGGCTGTCCATCAGGGTATCAGATGTCCGATGATCCCAGCCCGGAGCCGCCATCAGTTGCTCCGGCATCTCCGGGGTACGCGCCACCGCCGTCCACCGCCCCCAGGGACGATAGTGCTCGACCGGGCTCGGACCGAAAAGGCCGACGGTCGGGACTCCGACGGCGGCCGACATATGCATGAGACCCGAATCATTGCCGACGAACAAGCGGCAGCGTTCGAGGCAGGCAGCCACCTCCAGCGGATCGAGCTTTCCGACCAGATCGATGCGGCGACCGGCCGGAAGCGCCTCCAGCACATGCCCGACCGCAGCCTCCTCTCCAGGCGCGCCGAAGATCGCGACACGCGCGTTAACCAAAGGCGCCGCGCCGGTCAGCCGGAGCGCGAGCTGGGCGAAGCGCTCGGCCCGCCAGGTCTTGGCGCGCCAGTTCGCCGCAGGGCCCAAGGCGAGAACCGGCCCGCCATCGGGGATCAGCGACGCCGCCTTGGCGCGCTCGGCCGAACCGAGCCACAGCCGCGGCGCCGGCGGCGGCGCCTCCGGTGCGATCAGCCGTCCCAGCTCCTCGACGCGATGCTCGCGCCGGCGCCCCTTGCCGAGCACCAGTCGCCGCGAGGCGAGCACGAGATAGGCCATCGCCGAACCGCGGAGATCGACGACGAGATCCCAGCGGCGCATGACGCTTTGCGCCCAGAGGCCAAGCCAATGCGCGCCCGCCGGCTGCTTCACCAGGATATGCACGCGCTCGATCCCGGGTACGTGGCGGAACACCGGCGCGGCGACCGGCCCGGTCGCGACAATGACCCGCGCCTCGGGAAGCTGCTCCAGGCATCGCGAGAGAACGCCGGTCGACAGCACGGCATCGCCAAGCCGCGTCGAGGTGATGAACAGGAGAGAGGCCGGCATCGGGCGGCTTATAGGGCGACCCGGCGACGCTTGCAAAGGAACCCGCGGCAGGCCATGTCATTAGGCGTCGGCAGGAGGGTTTCCGATGGATCGCTACGTCTTGCTCGAGGACCGCGGCATCGTCACCGTGGCGGGCGAGGATCGCGTCAGCTTCCTCCAGGGGCTGGTTTCCAACGACGTCGCCAAGGTCTCGCCCGGGCGCACTGCCTATGCCGCCTTCCTGACCGCCCAGGGCAAGTTCCTCCACGACTTCTTCGTCATCGACATGGGCGAGATGCTGGCGCTCGATTGCGAGCGCAGCCGCGCCGACGACCTGAGGAAGCGGCTCTCGCTCTACAAGCTCCGCTCCAAGGTCGTGCTCGCCAATGTCAGCGAGGAGTATCGCGTCTTCGCCGCCTTCGGCCCGACCGTCGCCGAGAAGCTTGAGCTGAAGGAGCCGGGCCAGGCGAAGGAGTATGCCGGCGGCATCGCCTATCTCGATCCGCGCCTCAAGGAGATGGGCGTGCGCATCCTGCTGCATGGCGGCCTCGGCGAGGATCCGCTGGTGGCGCTCGGCTGCGTGCGTGCCGAGCTTCCCGAGTATCACGCCGCCCGCATCGCCAACGGCCTTCCCGACGGCAGCCAGGATATGCCGGTCGAGAAGGCGATCCTGCTCGAGAACGGCTTCGACGAGCTGCACGGCATCGACTGGGACAAGGGCTGCTATGTCGGCCAGGAGCTGACGGCGCGCACCAAGTATCGCGGCCTCGTGCGCAAGCGCCTGATGCCGGTCGAGGTCGAGGGGCCGCTTCCTGCCTATGGCACCGAGATCGCCTTCGACGGCAAGGAAGCCGGCGAAATGCGCTCCGGGCAAGGCGATCGCGCGCTCGCTCTCCTGCGTCTCGAAATGGTCGAGAAGGCGCTTGCCGAGGGCAAGCCGCTCACCGCCGGCGAAACCAAGCTGAAGCCCGTGAAGCCGGGCTGGGCGACCTTCTAGGCTTAAGCCGCCGTCAGCAGCCTTACCGTCTCAGGCGCGATCGAGAACGTCGCCGGCAAGGTGCCGACAATGTCGCCATCGGCCTGGACCGGCTCGTCGCGCGGCCCGTCGATCGAGAACGCCGGCACCATCCGGTGGCTCACACCGGGAGCCCATACGATCCGTCCGATGCCGAGCGCCAGCGCCGCCGCGAGGATCTGGCCGCGGCTCGACGAGCCGATCAGGCAGAGCGCGAGGTCGGGTCGCCGGAGATCGGCTTCCGGGCAGGCAACGAACCCGCCGGCGTAGTAGCGGCCATTGGCGATCACGACCGAACCGACGTCGAGCGCCGTCCCGTTCGTCGTGAGGCGATACTGGGCAGGCTGTCCCCGGGCCCAGACCGTGGCCGTCGCCGCCGCATAGGCAAGGCGTCCGAAGCGATGCTTCGCCTCCGGCCGCACATGGGCGACGACGCGCGCATCGAAGCCGACGCCCGCCATCATCACGAAGCGCCTGCCGTTGACGAGGCCGAGATGGACCGGCCGCACGCGGCCATGGGCGAGCACGCGCGCCGCCGCGGCCGGATCGAGCGGCAGACCCAGCTCGCGCGCAAGCACATTGGCGGTGCCCAGAGGCAGAACGCCGACCGCCGGCGCGCGCGGCAGGCCGGCAAGCCCGTTGATCACCTCGTTGACAGTGCCGTCGCCGCCGGCCGCGAGCACGAGCGTGACGCCGGAGGCAGCGGCCTCGCGCGCCAGGCGCTCGGCGTCGCCACGCCGCGTCGTCTCGGCCACGGCCGTGGTCCTGCCTGTCGCTGTCCACGCCGCCATCGCGCGCGAGAAGCGCCGTCCGCGGCCCGCCGCCGGGTTCACGATGGTTAGCAGGCTGTTGAAGAAGTCTGTAGCGAATCGGGTTTGAAGGGTGATTCATTCTCCTTAGTTTGTCAGGAGGATGAGATGCGCGGATCTGACGATCGGTCTGGTTCACTGTTTTCGTATGTGGATC
>VGEH01000020.1 GCA_016869375.1 Alphaproteobacteria bacterium
CCCGCGCGGTCCGGACATCCCCCCTCCTCTACGACCTGCGGCTGGTGATCCTGTCGGCTGGCGTACCCCCAGAGGGGTTCGACGTCGCCTGCGGCTGGCCGGCAACCGCAGCGAGCCTCGCCGCTGCGTTTCTCGACCCGCCGCCGGCGAAGGATACCGCGCCCCACGAAGCGGCTCCCGTCCTCGATCTTTCGGAGCTCGAGTCGATCGCCGGCGGACTGACCCTGGAACTGACGGCAATGCTTCGGCGCTTCGCCGACCAAGCACCGAAAATGGCGGCCGAAGCGATGGCCGCCGCCTCGGCAATGGACGTCACAGCCGCAAAGGGGCACGCCCACGCGCTCAAGGGCGCCGCCTTCAGCGCAGGGGCAACGCGCCTCGGCCAGGCGGCGAAATCCTTCGAGGCCGCCGCCGCGAAAGCGGACTGGATTACCGCGTCCTCGATCAACCTGCCGCGCGAGGCCAGCGATCTGGCCGAGGCGATCCGTGGCCTGCCGGCGCCCGCAAGTTGACCTTCAATGGCTTGAAGTAATCTCCAACATTCCAATAGACTTCGAGCTCAGGTGGCCGAGCGTTCTGCAACATCAGGGGACCGTTACAAAAACTTCACCGTCCTGATCGTCGACGATCAGGAGACGGTGCGGGATGCCGCGCGCATATTGCTGCGCGGGCTAGGCTTCGGCGCCATCCTCGAAGCCGCGAATGGCGAAGCGGCGAAAGAGCAGTTCACCGCGCACGTGCCGGACCTGATCATCTGCGACATCAACATGGCGCCGACGAACGGCTTCGCCTTCGTCAAATGGGTGCGCCAGCGCAACAGCGGCGGGCTCAGGACGCCGATCCTGTTCATGACCTCGCATACCGAACGCGAAGTCGTCATGAAGGCGAAGGATGTCGGGATCGACGGCTTCCTCGTGAAGCCGGTCGGCGCCGCCGATCTCAGCGTGCGCGTCGAGCGCGCGATGCGCGGCTACAAGGTGGACGCCGCTAGACCAAGCTGACCGGCACGCCGAGCGCCCCGATCTCCTGGAAGAAGACCGGACAGGTCTTCGACACGCAACCCGGATCGGAGAGCCGAACGCCCTCGGCCTTGGCGCCGAGCACGGCGAGGGACATCGCAACGCGGTGATCGTCATGCGTGTCGAGCTCGGCGTAGCGCGGCGCCCCCGGCGAGACGACGAGGCCATCCGCCCGCTCCTCGACGCCGATGCCGAGCTTCGCCAGCGCCTCCGCCATGACCGCGATGCGATCGCTTTCGTGCTTGCGGATATGGGCGACGCCGGTCATCGCGATCGGACCGTCGGCGAAGGGCGCCAAAGCGGCGAGCGTCAGCGTCGCGTCCGACATCGGCTTCATGTCGACAGTCAGGTTTCCGCGCAGCCGCTGCGGTCCCGCGACCGCGACGCGATCGGCGTGCCGCTCGACGGTGCAGCCCATGCGCTCGAGCACATCGATGAATCGGAGATCGGGCTGGCGCGTGTCGGTACCGATATTGTCGACGACGACGCGGCCGCCGGTCACCGCCGCCAGCGCAACGAAATAAGTGGTGGTCGAGGCGTCGGCCTCGATCGCGTAGCTACGCCCCTGGTAGCGCTGCGGCTCGATGTCGAAATGCGACAGGCCGGCGTCATGCCTGGCGCCGGCGCCGAATGCCGCCATCGCATCGAGGGTCATGCGCACATAATCGGACTGGACGATGTCGTCGACGACATCGAGCGCGACCGCCGAGGACGCCAGTGGCGCCGCGATCAGCATGCCGGAGATGAACTGGCTCGAGACCTTGCCCGACATCGAGATGCGACCGCCATGAAGACCGCCGGCGGCGATCGTCATCGGGTAGCCGCCCGGCTGATCGTGATGCACGGCCTTGGCACCGAGCGTCGCCAGCGCCTCCATCAGCGGCGCCACCGGCCGCTTCTCCAGCTGTCTGCTTGCCCGCACGCGATACCTGCCGGACGGTGCCGCGGCCAGCACACCCGGAAGGAAACGCCCGATCGTGCCGGCCGAGCCGATGAAGAGTTCCGCCTCGGCGGCCGGCCAGCGCACATCGCAGCCCTCTATCCTGACCGTGGTGCCGTCGATCTCGATGCCGATGCCAAGCCGCTTCAGCGCGTCGATGCACCAGTAGGAGTCGTCGCTGCGCAAAAGACCGCTCAGAGTCGACGAGCCTTTCGCCGACGCCGCCAGGAGCAGCGCGCGATTGGTGAAGCTCTTGCTTCCGGGAACCGTAACGGTGCCGGAGACCGGCCGGCCTATCGGGCGAACCTCGGCGAAGCGCACGCCCTGAAGCCCGGCCCAGGGCGAGCGTCCATCGGCATCGGCGAGAGCGGTGTCGGACATGGCCTGGAGGTACAGCGCCCCCCTCCCCTGGGCAAGCGATCCTTTGCCGCGGTAGCGTCCGGGGATCCTCATGCTCGACCGCCTCGCCGATCTCCTCGACCTCCCTGCGCTGTCGCCGGTGACGGTCGCGATGATCGTCGTCGCGCTGACGATCGCGGCGATCGTCCGCGGCTATTCCGGCTTCGGCTTCTCGATGCTGGCCATCTCCGGACTGTCCCTGGCCCTGCCGCCGTCGCGCGCGATCCCGATCGTCTTCGTCCTGGAGGTCGCGGCCAGCATCCACATGCTGCCCGGTGTCTGGCGCCAGGTCGACTGGCGCTCACTCTGGCCGCTGATCCTCGGCACTGTCGTAGCGACGCCCTTCGGCGTCCATCTGCTGGCGACGCTGTCGGATACGTCGATCCGGCTCGCGATCGCAGCGCTGGTCGTTACGGCTACGGCGCTACTCTGGCGCGGCTTCGCGCTCAAGACGATGCCCAGCCTTGCCGCTACGCTGGCTACCGGAGGAGCCGTCGGGCTCCTCAACGGCAGCCTCGGCATCGGCGGTCCGCCGGTGATCCTGTTCTATCTTTCCTCGCCCGCAGGGACGGCAGCGGTACGCGCCTCGCTGGTCGCCTTCTTCCTCGCGACCGACACCTACGCATTGGCGCTCGGCGCGGCGGAGGGCCTGGTGACGACCGGAACCTTCGCGGCCGCCGCCCTGCTCCTGCCGGTGCTGCTGATAGGCATCGCCATCGGCAGCCGCGGCTACATCAGGACCGAGCCCGCCACCTTCCGGAAGGCGGTGCTCGTCCTGCTGCTCCTGCTCTCCGTCGCCGGCGCCGTCCGCGCGCTAGCTTGAGCGCTTCGCCCGGTTGACGGCGCTGACCACGGCGCGAAGCGAAGCCGCAACGATGTTCGGGTCGACGCCGACGCCGAACAGCGGCGCGCCATCGCCGATCTTAGCCTCGACATAGGCGACAGCCGTGGCATCCGCGCCCGATCCCTGAGCGTGCTCGCGATAGTCGAGGACCTTGATCGAGATCCCGAGCGCCTTCGAGAGCGCATCGACGAAGGCATCGATCGGCCCGTTGCCGTTGCCGTTTACCTCACGCTCCTTGCCGCCGACACTGATCACCGCGGAGAGCGAGCGGCTCCCGCCTTTGCCGGAGGGCACGGTGCGATGCTCGACGAAGGCAAGTCCGTCCTCCGCGAGATACTCCTTGTCAAAGGCCTCCTTGATCGTCGTCGGCTGGATCTCCTTGCCGGTGCCGTCGGCGATGTTCTGGATCACCTGGCTGAACTCGATCTGCAGCTTGCGCGGCATGTCGAAGCCGTAATCCTGCTGCATCACATAGGCGACGCCGCCCTTGCCCGACTGGCTGTTGATCCGGATCACCGCCTGGTAGTCGCGGCCGAGATCCTTGGGATCGATCGGCAGGTATGGCACTTCCCAGATGCCGCTGTTGCTCTTCTCAAGCGCGGCGAAGCCCTTCTTGATCGCGTCCTGGTGCGAACCCGAGAAGGCGGTGAACACGAGCTCGCCGGCATAGGGGTGGCGCGGATGCACCGGCAGCTGGTTGCAGTACTCGACCGTGCTCTTCATCTCGTCGATGTTACCGACGCCGAGGCCCGGATCGACGCCTTGGCTGTACATGTTGAGCGCCAGCGTCACGATGTCGACATTGCCGGTGCGCTCGCCGTTGCCGAACAGCGTGCCCTCGATGCGGTCGGCACCGGCCATGACGCCGAGCTCGGCCGCTGCTACGCCGGTGCCCCGGTCGTTGTGCGGATGCAACGACAGGATGATCTTGTCGCGATCCTTGACGTTGCGCGAGAACCACTCGATCTGGTCGGCATAGACGTTCGGCGTCGCCATCTCGACCGTCGCCGGCAGATTGAAGATGATCTTTTCCTGCTTCGTCGGCTTCCATACCTCGGCAACGCGCTCGCAGACATCGACGGCGAAGTCGAGCTCCGTGCCGGTGAAGCTCTCCGGCGAGTACTGCATCGTGATATGCGTGCCTTCGCGCCGGATCTCGTCGGCGAGCTTGCGCACCAGCTTGGCGCCGTTGACGGCGATGTCGACGATGCCCTGCCTGTCGAGCCCGAAGACGACGCGGCGCTGCAGGGTCGAGGTCGAGTTGTAGAGATGCAGGATCGCGCGCTTGGCACCCTTCAGCGATTCGAAGGTGCGGCGGATCAGCTCCTCGCGCGCCTGGGTCAGCACCTGGATGGTGACGTCATCGGGGATCAGGCCTTCCTCGATGATCTGGCGGACGAAGTCGAAGTCCGTCTGCGAGGCGGACGGGAAGCCGACCTCGATCTCCTTGAAGCCCATGCGGACAAGGAGGTCGAACATCCGGCGCTTTCGTTCCGGCCCCATCGGCTCGATGAGCGCCTGGTTGCCGTCACGGAGATCGACCGAGCACCAGACCGGGGCCTTGTCGATGACGCGCGCGGGCCAGTGGCGATCAGGCAGGCTGATCGGCTGGAACGGACGATACTTGTGGGCAGGCAGCTTCGGGAAAGGAGTCATGGCACGGACTTCCAACTAGGTTGAAACGACGACAAACGACGGTGTCCCGGCCTCTTGTTCAGAGTGCCGGGGTCGTAAGTCGCAGCTCCTGGACCCGTCGGGACGCTTCGCACATGACCGCCGAACCCTAGAGTCGGCCGGCGGAGCCGTCAACTGTCCGCGCACGGCCTCTTGCGTCCGGCTGCCGCGCGGTTAGGTTTTGGCTTAACGTTCGGTGGGGAGAGGAACGGGTGGGGCGGTATCTGGTCACGGGCGGCGCCGGTTTCATCGGCTCGCATCTGGTGGACGCGCTGCTGGCACGCGGCGACGAGGCGGTTGTGCTGGACGATCTCTCGACCGGTCATCTCTCGAACCTCCCGCCCGGGGTGCGGGTGATCCAAGGAGACGTCGCCGATGTGAACGCGGTCAGCTCCGCCGTCACGGGCGTCGATGGCTGCTTTCACCTGGCCGCTGTCGCTTCGGTGCAGCGTTCCAACGAGGATTGGCTCGGAACGCACCGCACCAACCTAACCGGAACCATTACCGTGCTCGACGCGGCGAGGACGGCCGGCAGCAACGGCAGCCAGATACCCGTCGTCTATGCCTCCTCCGCCGCGGTCTATGGCGACGCCAAGGATCTGCCGATCTCGGAGACGACGCCGACACGCCCTCTGACCGCCTACGGCGCCGACAAGCTCGGCAGCGAGCTGCATGCGCGCGTCGCCAGCCATGTGCACGGCGTGCCCACCACGGGCATGCGCTTCTTCAATGTCTACGGTCCGCGCCAGGACCCTAAGTCGCCCTACTCGGGCGTCATCTCGGTGTTCGCCGAAAGCGTTATGACCGGACGGCGGATCGGCATCCATGGTGATGGCGGCCAGACGCGCGACTTCATCTTCGTCGGCGACGTCGTCGACCATCTGATGGCGGCGATGGCGACCTCGACCACCACGTCTCGTGTCTTCAACGTCTGCACTGGCAATGCCACCTCGATCCTCTATCTCGCCCGCACGCTGATGAAAGCCGCCGGACGCAGCTTCGAGATCAAGCACGGCCCGGCCCGCGCTGGCGACATCCGGGAATCCGTGGGCGATCCGTCGCGCGCGATCGCCGGCCTCGGTCTTCGTGCCGTGACGCCGCTCGCCGACGGGCTCTGTACGCTGCTGGCCTGATGATCGTCCTCTTCACCGACTTCGGCCTCACCGGGCCTTATGTCGGGCAGATGAAGGCCGTACTCAGCCGCGAGGCGCCGGGCTTACCGATCATCGATCTCTTCGCCGATGCGCCGGTCTTCGACGCGCGGCGCTCGGCCTACCTGCTCGCGGCCTATGCCCGGGAGTTCCCGCCGCCCACGGTGTTTCTCGCGATCGTCGACCCGGGCGTCGGCAGCGAGCGGCGAGCGATCGTGGTCGAGGCGGATGGACGACGCTATGTCGGCCCCGACAACGGGCTGTTCGAGTTGGCGTGGCGGCGCGCGAGCCGGCGGCGCGCCTTCGCCATCACCTGGCAGCCGAAGCGGCTGTCGGCCTCGTTCCATGGGCGAGATCTCTTCGCGCCGGTGGCGGCGCGCCTCGCGGCAGGGTCGCTCGTCCCGATGGCCGCGATCGAGGATCTCGCGAGCAAGCCCCGGAGCTGGCCCGACGACCTTGCCGAGATCGTCTATGTCGATCACTACGGCAATGCGATGACCGGACTTCGAGCGAGCCGCGTCGACGCCGAGGCGATCATCGAGGCCGCGGGCCGCCGGCTGGCACGCCAGCGGACCTTCTCCGATGCCGCTCCGGGCGAGGCCTTCTGGTACGAGAACGCCAACGGACTGGTCGAAATCTCCGTCAATCGAGGCCGCGCCGACAGGGACCTCGGCCTTTCGGTCGGGAGCCCACTTGCGGTGTCTCTCGGCACGCGTTGATATCCAGTCATGGACGCGCTCGACTACACGACCCGCTTTTATGCGAAGGGAACCGAGATTTTCCAGGAAGGCCAGAGCGGCCGGCGCGCCTTCCTGGTCGACGAGGGGCTGGTAGAGCTCGACCGCATAGTGCGCGGCCGCCGCGTCCCGTTCGTCCGCATCGGAGCCGGCGGGATCTTCGGCGAGATGGCGGTGATCGATGGCGGGCCGCGCACGGCGACCGCAACCGCGATCGAGGACACCAAGGTCACGGTCATCAGCGAGCGCGTCTTCAAGTACAAGCTGAAGGTCGCCGATCCTTTCCTGCGAGCGCTGATCCGGTTGTTCGTCGCCAATCTCAGGAACTCGACGCCCGACGGCGCGCTGCGCCCTCCCTCGGAGCGCTGAGGCGGCCATTTCTCGGGGCGGAACGGGGCCTTCGACGGCTTGCGCGCGACGCGGGCGGGCCGGTAAGGTCCGCTCCCTCGCCAGTCCCCCGTCATAAGGAAACGCCGATGAAGCTGTTGCGCTATGGCCCGCCGGGCCAGGAGAAGCCGGGCATGCTCGACCGTTCGGGCCGCATCCGCGACCTCTCCGGCCAGATCGCGGACCTGAAGGGCAGCGCCCTAGGCCCGCGCGGTCTCGACCGCCTGCGCGCGCTCGATCCGGAGTCGCTCCCCGTGGTCGAGGGCAAGCCGCGGCTTGGCCCCTGCGTCGGCCGCATCGGCAAGTTCCTTTGCATCGGCCTCAACTACTCCGATCACGCCGCCGAGACCGGTGCGGCGATCCCGAAGGAGCCGATCATCTTCATGAAGGCGGATACCGCCATTTCCGGACCCAACGACCCGGTCGTGATCCCCAGGGATTCCAAGAAGACCGACTGGGAGGTCGAGCTCGCCGTGGTCATCGGGTCGACCGCGCAGCACGTCTCCGAAGAGCGGGCGCTCGACTATGTGGCCGGCTATGCCGTCTGCAACGACGTCTCCGAACGCGAGTTCCAGATCGAGCGCTCCGGGACCTGGGACAAGGGTAAGGGCTGCGACACCTTCGGTCCCCTCGGCCCCTGGCTGGTCACTTCCGACGAGGTCGCCGACCCGCAGGCCCTCGGCATGTGGCTCGACGTCAACGGCAAGCGCTTCCAGAACGGCAGCACGAAGACCATGATCTTCGGCGTCCGCACACTGGTCAGCTACTGCAGCAAGTTCATGACGCTCCGGGCCGGAGACGTGATCTCGACCGGAACGCCGCCCGGCGTCGGCATGGGCCAGAAGCCGGCCCAGATCTATCTCAAGGCCGGCGACGTGATGCGGCTCGGCATCGACGGCCTGGGCGAGCAGCAGCAGACCTGCGTGGCGTGGCACCCGGGAGCCTAACCGCCTGTAATTTCAGTGGAATGGCGAAGACGAGGGGGCCGGGATCCTGGTCCTCTCGTCTTGAATTTTCACCAAGTTTCTGAAAATATCCACAGGATAGCCTGATCTGCCTAGGGAAAGTGTGTCGAGATGCCGACGAATTTTGAAGTCCACACGCTGAAAGGTGGGGTCTGGCAGATCGACTCGACCTATCAAACGCGCGAGCCGGCGATCGAGACAGCAAAGCAGCTTTATGGCGAGAAGCGCTTCGAGGCGATCAAGGTCATCAAGGACGATTTCGACCCCAAGACCAATAAGGGGAAAGAGATCGTCATCTACGACACGGCCAAGCCCCAGACCGAACGGAAGGCGCCTCCGCCCCAAGAGACGAAAGCCGCCGCCGTTCCCGACAAGAAGCCGGATGTCGAGTTCAAGGGAACCGGTGCACCGAAGGCTCCCGCCAAGTCGAGTTCGCTCGTCATGCCGATCATTTTGCTGGGCGTCCTCCTGCTCGGCGGCCTCGGCGCGCTCTTCGGCCTCTCGCAGCTGACGGCGTTCCTCGGCCGCCTCTAGGCGGCCCGGGGGGGGGAGGGTCAGGGCCAGGGCGCCTCGACTTCCACCATCCCCGCTTCCTTGAAGTACTCGTCGAAGTCCGTCAGCGGGCCGGCGAGGACATGGATCAGCCTGGCGAAGCGCGCCTTTCGCCGCGGCACCCTGATCGGCGACTCCGTCCAGTCCGCCGGCTCCGGCAGCACGCAGCGCTGACGCGCGACGCGGACCACCGTTTCCCGGTGCACGAGGATGTTGTCGTAGAAGCAGTCGACGAACTCCGAGCGCGCGTTCAGCAGGCCGAACTTGTGCTTGGGATCGATGCGGTAGTGGGAATCCGACACGAGGCCATAGGCCAGCGTAATCCGGATGTTCTGCGAGAAGGACATGGCGACGCGATGCTCGTCGACCTCGACGGAGACTTCTTCGCCCTTCTCGTCGGTGCCTCTGTGAAAGTGGTGGCGAAAGGTCGGGCGCGTGATCAGGCGCCAATCCTCCACCTTCGAGTCGCCGATCAGCGCCAGGTATTGGTCTAGGCGCATCTACTCGAGCTTCGGCTTGGCGTGGTCGATACGCGGCCACACAGCCTGCGCCTCGCCCGTCGCGGCCTCCAGAACAATCTTGGCGTTCTCGATGATCTGCTTGGCCTTTGGCAGCAGCTTGGCGTTGCCGAGGATGGCCTGGCTAACGGTCGGTGTGGTGACAAGCAGCATCATCTCGTCCAGCGCTTCGCTCAGCTGCGGCGAGCACTGGATGAGACGCGCATTGCCCGGCTTGTCATCCGAGGCCGAGACGCCCCAGGAGATCGAGCAGACTTGAACGGCCTTGCCACCCCGCGGCGCCGAGCTCATGTCGCCGTTCGGACGCATCTTCCACGGACCCGGCGTGTACTTCATATCCCCTCCCCGCGGCCACCCACACGTCCAATAGTCGGACGCACCGCAATCGACAAGATGATAGGCACGCATCCGGCTCCGCCGGTTGCCCGCCATCCTAGCCTGGGGAGAGACGAGGAGTCGCCGCCGAGGGGCGTCCTCAAAGCAATCGCGCTCCGCCCGCTTCCGCGAGCAGAGCGCGACGCAAACGCTAGATGACGACTACCAGCGCGGAGCGCGCGGGCCGCGGTCGCCACCGCCGCCCATGCCACGACCGCCGCCGCCACCGCCACCGCCCGGCGGGCGGTCTTCAGCAACGCGAACGGTCGCGGCGCGGCCGCCGAGGTCAGCACCGTTCAGCTCGCGCACGGCGCGCTGGCACGCGTCCGGCGTCTGCAGCTCGACGAAGCCGAAGCCGCGGGAGCGGCCGGTCTCGCGATCGGTGATGACCTTGGCCGAGACCACCGGACCGAACGGGCCGAAGGTCTCTTTCAGGTCTTCCGACGTCATCGTGTAGGGGAGATTTCCAACGAACAGCTTGGTCGACATTTTTCCAATCCTCAGGGTCGATCGCCCCGCTCTCGCGAAGGCAGGCTCATGCCGTGGCGCGACGGTACGCGACGCCGTTGGACTGGCGCGGCGAACCGGCAGGACGCGGTCGACCGGATTGTCAGGATCAGGTGCGGCGACATTGGCAATGAAACGTCATTGCAACGAATGTCGCGGCGATCGGAACCATCGAGCGGAACGGCGCACACCACTGGCTCCCGTCTTCGCTTTCGCAGCCACCATGGCCAAGACCAACGACGACGGATCGGGCTGGATCATGAGGCCCGCGGTCTGGGAGGTCCAGCGTTATTTCCGTGACGGAACGACCACGCTACTCTTCGAGCAAGCTCAAGGAGGAGTCGAACGAGATGGCGGAGTCGCAGCGGCGCGCGCAGCTCATCGAGACCGCGCTGCGGCTATTCTATCGTCACGGCTTTCACGCGACCGGCATCGACAAGCTGCTGGCGGAAGCCGGCATTGCGAAGATGACTCTATACAAACATTTCGGCTCAAAGGACGCGCTGATCCTGGCGTGCCTCGCTGAGCGTGATCGCTTGTTTCGTGCTTGGTTCGAGTCCGAGATCGACCGTCGTGGCAAGACCGGCCGCGATCGCCTGCTCGCGGTGTTCGATATCCTCGAGGCGTGGTTCAAGAGCCGCGACTTCCACGGCTGCATCTTCATCAACGCTGCCGCCGAGCACGCGCCGGCCGAAGATCCTGCGCACCAGGCCGCCAGCGCGCACAAGCGCGAGGTCCGCCGTATCCTCGAGCGGGTAGCGAACGAAGCCGGTGCCGACGACCCGACGCGTCTTGCAGGCCAGATCCACATGCTGATGGAGGGCGCCACCGTGCTGGCACAGGTCGTCGGCGAGGCATCGGCCGCGGCTGAGGGCCGGCGCGCCGCCAGCGCGCTGATCGACGCCGCGCTTGCCGATTGAGGCAAAGCCGCTACGCTTCCTCGTCATCCCGCCGTCGTAGGCCCCCCTAAGGACCCGTCAATGCCTGCTGCCGACATCGCCACGTATCTCGGCGTGCGCTCCGCCATCTGCCCAAGCGTCCGCAGCGACGGGCGCCGGCTGGCGTTCGTGTCGGATCACACGGGCGTCGGCCAAGGATGGATGCTCGAGCTGCCGAACGGCGCACCGCAGCAATTCACCCAGCACGAAGACAAGGTCTCGTTCGTCGGCTATGCGCCGGTCGGCAAGGCACTGATCTACGGCATGGACGCCGGCGGCGACGAGCGCATCCAGTTCTATCTGCTTGCCGACGGCGCCGGTGCGGCGAAACCGCTGACGCGGCGCCCGAAGGTGATCCACATCTGGGGCGGCTGGTCACCCGACGCCAAGCGCATCGCCTTCGGTGCCAATATCCGCGACCAGGCCTTCTTCGACGTCTACGTGATGGACGTCGCGACAGGCGAGGAGATACGTGTCTTCCAGGGCGATGGTCACTTCGCGCCGGTCGCGTGGTCGCCCGACGGCAAGCATCTCGCGGTGATCGAGATGCGCGGTTCGCTCGACATCGATCTCCACCTGCTCGAGATCGCCACTGGCAAGATGGAGAAGCTGCTGACGCCGAAAGGCGAAGGACGCCATCAGTCGGTGCGCTTCGCCAAGGACGGCAAGTCGATCTATCTCTCGACCGATCTCGACAGGGATTTCCTCGGCTTCGCACGCCTCGATCTTGCGAAGCGCAAGCTCGACTGGCTGCACGCGCCGGACTGGGACGTCGAGCTCGTTCGCCCCTCGCACGACGACGCGCGCGTCGCCCATGTCACCAACGTCGAGGGCTACGGCAATCTCGCGATCCGCGACATGGCGAGCGGCAAGGATCTGAAGATCGAGCTGCCGGGACCTGGCATCGTGCCGGAGCTGACCTGGCTTCCCGACGGCAGCGCCATCGTCTTCACGCTGAACGGCGCGTGCCGCACGCCGGACCTCTTTCGCGCCGACACCGCGACCGGCGCGGTCACGCGGCTGACGACCTCGGATACCAAGGGCCTCCAGGTCACGGATTTCGTCGAGCCGGAGTTGATCCGCTATCCGACCTTCGACGGCCGGCAGATCCCCGCTTTCTTCTTCAAGCCGAAGACACCGAAACCGGCCTCCGGATATCCGACGGTGATGGTCGTCCATGGCGGGCCGGAGTCTCAATATCTCCCGAACTTTCGGACCGAGGTGCAGTTCCTGATCGCCCGCGGCTACGCGGTCCTGGCGACGAATGTGCGCGGATCCTCAGGCTATGGCCGCGTCTATCTCGGCCTCGACGATGTCCGCCTGCGACCCGGTTCGGTCAACGACCTGGCGCACGCCAATGCTTGGCTGCGCAGGCACCCTGATATCGACGGCCACCGCATTGCCGTCATGGGCCAGTCCTATGGTGGCTACATGGTGCTGGCCGCTATTACGCTCTATCCGGACCTCTGGGCTGCCGGTATCGATTTCTACGGAATCGCTAACTGGCTCACCATGCTGGCCAATACCGGACCCTGGCGGCGCAAGCAGCGCGCCAAGGAGTACGGCGATCCGGAACGCGACCGCGAGTTCCTGATCGAGACCTCGCCCCTGACCAGGGTCGGCGACATCAAATGCCCCCTGCTCGTCGCGCAGGGCATGACCGATCCACGCGTGCCGCCCTCGGAAAGCGAGCAGATCGTCAAGGCGGTCAGGTCCCGCAACGTTCCCTGCGAATACGTGACCTTCCCCGATGAGGGTCACGGCTTCGTCAAGCTTCACAACAGGCTCGCGGTTCATGGCGCGGTCGCGCAATTCCTCGACCGCTTCGTCGGAGGACGTCCAAATGGCTGACGATCGTCTCGCCCGCATCGACGCGCTGTTCTCGGACTGGGCCCGAGACCGACAGCCAGGCGCCTCGCTCGCGGTCGTCTCCAAGGGCGAGGTCGTGCTCAAGAAGTCCTATGGGCTCGCCGATCTCGAGCACAACGTGCCGCTCTCCTCCTCCTCGGTCTTCTATATCTGCTCGATCACCAAGCAGTTCGCCTGCACCGCGCTCCTGATGCTCGAGCAGGACGGCAAGCTCAGCCTCGAGGACGAGGTGCAGAAGCACCTGCCCGAGCTTCCGCGCTTCGAGCAGAAGCTGACGATCCGCCACCTGCTCAACAACACCAGCGGGCTCCGCGACGAGCTGACCCTGCTGCTCTTCTCCGGCATCGGGTTCGAGCAGGCGATCTCGCGCGACGACCTGTTCGACATGGTCACGCGGCAGAAGACGCTCGATTTCCCGCCGGCCACGCGCTACCGCTACTCCAACTCCAACTTCATGCTGGCCTCGGTGATCGTCGAGCGCGTCTCGGGCGAAGACTTCCGCGCTTTCCTCACCAAACGCATTTTCAAGCCGCTCGGCATGAACTCGACCCGGCTCTGCGACGACAACAGCGAGCTGATCCCGAACGTGGCGCGGCCCTACAGCCGCGACCAGGGCGGCGCCTGGCACCGCAACTTGGCGCTGGTCGAGCTCTCCGGCGACGGCGGCATCCTCTCCAGCGTCGACGACATGCTGATCTGGCACGCCAACTACCGCCAGAACCGCCTGCCGGTGCCTGACCTGATGCAGAAGCTCGCGACGCGCGGGCGCATGGTCAACGGCCACTCGGTGACCTACGGGCTCGGCCTGCGCACGCCGGAGTATCGCGGCCATCGTGCCTGGATGCATGGCGGCGGCTGGCCGGGCTATACGCATGAGCTCGTGCATTTTCCCGACGACGATCTCGGCATCCTGCTCTTCACCAACCGCGACGACACGCGCTCGACCTATCTCACGCGCTCGATCGCCGATATCTGGCTCGGCCTCTCGGCGCCGGCGCCCCGCACCGACGCGCTGGCACCGGAGCGTCTTGCCGGCCGGTACTTCGATCGCGACGAGGGCTACACCATGGTCCTGGCGGCCGAGGGGTCGCGCGTCGTCGCCGAGGTGGTCGACTACAAATTCTGGCTCGAGCAGAGCTCGCCCGACCGCTACGACACGGTGATCGGCCCGCACCCGGTGTCTCTGCGCCTCGTCGGTCCGCTCGATGCCAAATACCCGAGGATCGAGGCGACGCTCGATGGCGGCCAGATCCTGACCTTCGAGCATCCGACGCCGGCGCAGCTCGCGCCGAGCGAGCTCGGCGCCTATGCAGGCACCTATTCCACGCCGGAGCTGCCGGTCGCCTACATCATCGAGGCGACCGACGACCGGCTGTCGCTGCGGCTCGACCGCAGCTTCCCGAAGCCCGGCCGCCAGACGCTGTCGCCGCTGGGCGACGACCTCTTCGTCGTGCAGCTGCCGTTCTTCTACAAGCGAGCCACCGGCACCATCAAGTTCCGGCGTGGTCCCGGCGGTGTGGTCGAGGGCCTCCGCATCAACCTCGGGCGCATCTCCAACCTGCGCATGACGCGCCGGCCCGGCTAACCCTTCCACCCATTTTCCGGCGTCGTGGTCTTCCCTAGAAAGACCGTGTGCGCCGTGCGCAGGCGTTGGACAAGCGGCGCGTCGGCCAGCCGCAGACCAGGCACGCGTCCTTGATCGAGACCGGCACGCCGCCGATCACGCCCGGCCTTCCGCCCAGCGCCGCTCGGCGGCCTTGGGCATGGCCATCGCCTCGTCGCGGGCGCAATGGACGAAGGCGTTGAGCTACGGTTCCAGCCGGTCGATCCGGGCGAAGGCGGTGGCCGTGGATTCGACCGGCGACAAGGACCGGTCGCGAAATCGCCGCAACAGCGCCTCGATCGTGAGCAAGCTTGCGTCGGTCATGGGCGGCGCACTCTATCACCTGCTATGGTCCGCGCCGTGAATCGAGGGAGCGATCGGATGACGGAGACCGCGAGCTTAGGCCCCAGCAAGGTGCTGGCGGCCTGGCGCGATGTCGAGGCGGGGAAGCTGACACGTGAGGCCTTCCATGCGAAGGAGGCCGGGGTGCTCGCCGGCTATAAGCGCGAATGGACCGAAGCGATCGCCGGATCACCCGACGGCGACCTCGCGACCGCGATCCTCCGCGAGATCGGCGCCTGGCGGACGGAGCCGGACCTGACGAAGGTCCGCGCCCGCTGCGAACGTTCTCTCGCTCGCCTAAAGGACAAGTGGAACGACGTGGTCGGGGAGGAGGTCGCCTCCGAGCAGGTGGTCGCCTACTACGACACCGCGGACGACCTGATCGAGGAGCTGATGTGGTGGCACGCGCTCGGCGACGACATCTCGCCGCTGGCCTATTCCGTGGCGCTCGAGCTTGCCCGCGCCAACAACTGCCGCCACCTGCTGGACTTCGGTTCCGGCGTCGGCATCTCCGGCGTGCTGTTCGCGCAGCAATGCGAGACGATCGCGCTCGCCGATGTCAGCTCGACCTTGCTCAATTTCTGTAAATGGCGCCTGGAACGCCGCGCGATCCCTGCGACTTTCCTCGACCTCAAGAGCGTCGGCTTGCCCAAGGCCAGCTTCGACCTCGTGACGGCGATGGACGTGTTCGAGCATCTGGAGGACCCGGCCAAGGCGATCTCGGACCTCGATGCCGCGCTGAAGCCTGGCGGCTATATCTTCGGCCGCTTCGCCGCCGACCCCGAGGACGACGACCGCCCTCAGCACATCGTCCACGACTTCCAGCCGGTCTTCGACCGACTGGCGAAGCTGGGCTACCGCGAGGCGTGGAAGGATCAGTGGTTCTGGGGGCAGCAGGCGTTTCAAAAGCCGGCGTAGACGCCTCACATCGGACGACTTCCCGAGCCGGCAAAGCGCGGTAGTAAGCGCCTTCGCTTACGAGAGCGTTTTGCCACCAAGGCGAGGGTCCGTTAGATTTCTGCCCTCCCAAAATGCAGAGGCAATCATGCTCGACGGTGGTGTGTTGATTGGCGGCAAATGGCAGGCTGCAGCCTCCGGCGCGACGCTTCCCGTGGTCAATCCCTCCGACGGCGAGACCTTCACCAAGATCGCCCGCGGCGCCGCCGAGGACATCGACCGTGCGGTCAAGGCCGCGCACAAGGCGATGGAAGGGGCCTGGGGACGGATGCCCGCGGTCGAGCGCGGGCGCTTGCTGACCAAGCTCGGGCTTGCCGTCGCCGCCAATCATGACGAACTCGTACGGCTCGAAGCGACCGATACCGGCAAGCCGATTAGGCAGGCCAAGGCCGATATCGTGGCGCTCGCCCGCTACTTCGAGTTCTACGGCGGCGCCGCCGACAAGCTGCACGGCGACACCATCCCCTATCTCGACGGCTACACGGTGATGACGATCCGCGAGCCGTACGGCGTCACCGGCCACATCATTCCGTGGAACTATCCGGCGCAGATCGGCGGCCGTTCGATCGGCGGCGCGCTCGCTGCCGGCAATGCCTGCGTCGTCAAGCCGGCCGAGGATGCCTGCCTCTCGCTGCTCAAGCTCGCAGACCTCGCGATGCAGGTGGGATTCCCGGAAGGCGCGCTCAACATCGTCCCCGGGCTGGGCGAGGAAGCCGGCGCCGCGCTCGCCGCGCATCCGGGCATCGACCACATCTCCTTCACCGGCTCGCCCGAGGTCGGCACGCTGGTGCAGCAGGCCGCCGCCAAGCATAACGGCCAGGTGACGATGGAGCTGGGCGGCAAGTCACCCCAGCTCGTCTTCGACGATGCGGACCAGGAAGCGGCGCTACCCTTCATCACCAACGCCATCATCCAGAATGCCGGCCAGACCTGCTCCGCCGGGTCGCGGCTCCTCGTGCACCAGTCGATCTACCGCGAATTCATCGATGCAGTTTCGAAGCGCTTCGAGGCGCTCCGCGTCGGCTCGTCGGACATGGATCTCGATTGCGGTCCGCTCATCAACAAGAGTCAGCATGAACGCGTCGGCGGCTTCATCCAACGCGCCGGCAAGGCAGGGCTGCAGCCTCGCGCTGCGGGGACCATCGCCGCCAACGCGCCCAAGGGTGGCTATTTCGTCGCGCCGACGCTCTTCACCGACGTGCCCCCAAACCACGAGCTGGTGACGGAAGAGGTGTTCGGCCCGGTCCTGGCCGCTCTTCCCTTCAAGGACGAGGACGAGGCGATCCGGCTCGCCAACGGTACGCCCTACGGGCTTGTCGCCGGCGTCTGGACCAGGGATGGCGGTCGGCAGATGCGGCTAGCGCGCACGATCAAGGCCGGCCAGGTCTTCATCAACAACTACGGCGCCGGTGGCGGCGTCGAGCTGCCCTTCGGCGGCATGAAGCGGTCGGGTTTCGGTCGCGAAAAGGGCTTCGAAGCGCTCTACGGCTTCACCACCGTCAAGACCATCGCGATCAAGCACGGCTGAACGAGGAAATTATGCGTCTCAAGGACAAGGTCGCGATCGTTACCGGCGGCGGCTCGGGCTTCGGCGAAGGCATCGTCAAGCGTTATGCCAAGGAAGGCGCCAAGGTCGTCGTCAACGATGTCAACCGCCAAGCCGGCGACCGCGTCGCGCGCGAGATCACGGCCGCCGGCGGCGAGGCGATGTTCATCAAGGCCGACGTCGCTTCCTCGGCCGAAGTGAAGGCGATGATCGACGAGACGGTCGGCCGCTGGGGCCGGCTCGACACCATGGTCAACAACGCCGGCATCACCCACAAGAACCAGTCGATGCTGAACGTGACCGAGGAAGAATTCGACCGCATCTACGCGGTGAACGTGAAGGCGGTCTATCTCTCGGCGCTGCACGTCGTGCCGGTCATGCAGAAGCAGGGCGGCGGATCGATCATCACCACCGCCTCGACCGCGGGCTTGCGCCCAAGGCCGGGCCTCACCGTCTACAACAGCTCTAAGGGCGCAGTCATCACCATGACCAAGTCCATGGCGGTCGAGTTCGCCCCGCACAATATCCGCGTCAACTGCCTCTGCCCGGTGATCGGCATGACGGGCCTGACCGAGCTGTTCATGGGCCAGCCGGACTCGCCGGAGATCCGCCAGAAGTTCCTGGGCAGCATCCCGCTCGGCCGCATGTCGACGCCCGAGGATCTCGCCAACGCCGCGCTCTACCTTGCTTCCGACGAGGCGAACTTCATCACCGGCGTCGCGCTCGAGGTCGACGGCGGGCGCTGCATCTAGTCGATCTCGACGACCTTCTGCACCTTCTTGCGCGCGCGCCAGCGCGCGCGGAGGATTCCGGCGATGACGAAGGCGATCACCGTCGGCAGCACGACCTTGAGGCCATATTCCGAGATCAACCCAGCGATCGCTTTGCCGAAGAAATAGCCGGCGGTGGTGAAGCTCACTGCCCAGATCGCTGCGGCGACGATGTTCAGCGTGGTGAAACGGATGACGCTGATGCCGGCCGCCCCGCAGGCGAAGGGCGCGACGTTGCGCACGCCGTAGACGAAGCGAAAGCCCAGGATGAACCAGTTATCGTACTTCCTGAGGAAGTCGAAGGCCGGCTGGCAGCGGGCTTCGAGCTTCGGGAAACGGTGCATCAGGGGCCGACCCCAGCGCCGGCCGATCCAGTAATAGGTCTGATCGCCGCAGACGGTACCGGCGAAGCCGGCAAGCGCCACCAGCCAGAAGTTCAGCAGCCGCTCATGCGCGAGCCAGCCGGCGAAGATCTGGATCGTCTCGCCTTCGATGAAGGTGTTGATGAAGATCGCAAGGTAGCCGTACTTGCGGATCAGGTGCTCGATGTCGAGGCCGAGAAGGTGGTCGAGGAATTCCATCCGACGGACGTCCTAGCACCCGGCCCAAAACAAAGCCGCCCGGGAATTTCCCGGGCGGCCTGTTGACTTCGGCTGCTTTCAGCCTACTCGTTCTTGTTGCCGAAAAGCTGCAGCAGCATGATGAACAGGTTGATGAAGTCGAGGTAGAGCGTCAGCGCGCCCATGATCGCCTTCTTGCCCATCACGTCGGAGGCGTCGAGCTCGTCATAGAGCTCCTTGATCCGCTGGGTGTCGTAGGCCGTGAGGCCCGTGAACACCAGGACGCCGATCACCGAGATCGCGAACTGCAGCGCCGAGGACGCCAGGAAGATGTTCACGATCGACGCCAGGATGATGCCGATCAGGCCCATGAACAGGAAGGTGCCGAAGCCCGACAGATCCCGCTTCGTGGTGTAGCCGTAAAGGCTGACGCCGGCGAAGGCGCCCGCGGTGATGAAGAACACCCGCGCGATGCTCTGGCCGGTGAAGACCAGGAAGATCGAGGCGAGCGACAGCCCCATCAGCGAGGCGTAAACCCAGAAAACCGCCTGCGCCGTTCCGGCCGACATCGCGTGCACGCGCGCGGCAAGGAAGAAGACCAGCGCAATCGGCGCCAGCATGACGACCCACTTCAGCGGCGAGACGAACAGCAGGTTGGCGACCGCCGGGTTGGACATCGCGTAGGTCGCAGTCCCATAGGCGATCAGGCCGGTCAGCGCGAGGGCGCTGGCCATGTAGTTGTAAACGCTGAGCATGTACTGGCGCAGGCCGACGTCGTACTGGGCGACTTCGGCCTCTGAGCGCGTCATGTACCTACGATCGGTTTCCATTGCAAAGCCCCTTGTTGACGACGGTCGGCCGAAGACCGGCCAAGCATCAATGTGGTTTCACCGATGCCAATCGTCAATAGGCTATGCCGCGGCCATGCGCCAACTAAATAAATGATTTCAAAAGCATTACGGCGCCGCAGCACGGGCCGTTTCGCTCCGGCGCTTCTTCTCTGACAGGCTTTTGAGCTGTCCGCAGGCGGCAAGAATATCTCGGCCCCTCGGCGTCCTGACGGGCGAGGCGTATCCGGCGGCGTTCACGATATCACCGAAAACCTGGATCGCCTCGTCCGAGGAGCACTCGTACGGGGCGCCCGGCCAGGCGTTGAACGGGATCAGGTTGATCTTGGCCGGGATGCCCTTGATCAGCTTGACCAGGGCGCGGGCGTCGGCCGGGGAGTCGTTGATCCCCTTCAGCATCACGTATTCGAAGGTGATCCGGCGCGCATTGTTGACGCCCGGGTAGGCCTTGCAGGCCTTGATCAGTTCGGCCAGCGGGTATTTCTTGTTAAGGGGGACGATCACGTTCCGGATCTCGTCGGTCACCGCATGGAGGGAGACCGCGAGGTTGACGCCGATCTCCTCGCCGCAGCGCTTCATCATCGGCACGACGCCCGCGGTCGACAGCGTGATCCGGCGCTTGGAGATCGCGATGCCTTCATGGTCCATCACGATCTTGAGAGCCTTCTTCACTTCGTCGAAGTTGTAGAGTGGCTCGCCCATGCCCATCATGACGATGTTGGAGACCATCCGGCCGTCGGGCGGTGCCGGCCATTCGCCGAGCCGGTCGCGGGCGACCAGGATCTGCTGGACGATCTCGGGCGCGGTCAGGTTGCGGACCAGCCGCTGCGTGCCGGTATGGCAGAACTTGCAGGTCAGGGTGCAGCCTACCTGGGAGGAGACGCAGAGCGTGCCGCGATCCTCCTCCGGGATGTGCACGCTCTCGATCTCGTTGGCGTCGCCGAGCTTGAGCAGCCATTTCGACGTGCCGTCGAGGGATTGCTGCGCCCGGCTCACCTCCGGCCGGGCGACGACATAGCGCTCCGCCAGTTTCGCCTGCATCGGCTTGGCGATCGTGCTCATCACCTCGAAGGAGGTGGCGCCGCGGTGATAGATCCAGTGCCAGAGCTGGCGTGCGCGGAAGGCCGGCAGGCCGAAGCTCGCGAGCTCGGCCTCCAGCTCCTCGCGCGAAAGACCGACGAGGTTGATGCGCGCGGCGCTATCCGTCATCGCCGGAATATGGGTCGCCGGGGCCGTCATTTCACGCCGCAGGCCTGGTTGATCGCTTGGTGCGCGCGGCCGAAGCCGGTCAGCGAGAAGCTGTCCGTCGACTCGGGCCCCCGCGTCGGCGCCGCCTTGACCACCAGCGTCGCCCCCTTCACCAGCGCCTGCACCAGCGCCTTGTCCGTCTTTTCATCGTGCGCCCAGGCGCGATCGTCTTTGGTGAAGAGCTTGAAGACCGTGCCGCCGACCGTCGCCTCGGCCTCGCTGTTGGCCTTGAGGGTGTAGCCGGCACCGAAGCTGACCACGTCGATCGCTTTGGCCCCCGGCCGGTGGGTCACCTTCAGGAAGACCTGGCCTCGGTTCTGCGGGCCGCCCTTCGAATCGCTGGGCTGAGACGCGAGATAGCAGACGGGCTTCCCTTCCTCCAGATAGGTGAAGGCGCTCCACTTCTCGAAATTGCCGAGCTCGCGCGTCGATTGCGCGGCGGCCGGGGCCGCAGTAAGCGACAAAAAGGCGACAAGAAGGACCAAGCGGAGCATGGCCTCCTATAACCCCCGCCGGGCAGGGTTGCCAATGCGTGTGATCCGCCCCCTAAACGACTGCGTATCCAGCTCGTGACCGCCCTCGCCTTACCGACCCTTGTCCAGGCCCGCCGCTTCGGAGCAAATAAGCCCATGCAGCGCCTGGAGCCGCGCCCCGCCTTGGGCGCCCGCGAACTCGACGATCTCGTCCTCAAGGTCGGACGCGGCCGTGATCGCGAGGCTTTCATCAGCCTCTACAAGCATTTCGCTCCGCGGGTGAAGGCCTACCTGCTTCGGCTCGGCGCCGACGACACCGCCGCCGAGGAAGCGACCCAGGAGACCATGCTTTCCCTCTGGCGCCGCGCCGACAGCTTCGATCCGAGCCAGGCCGGTGCTGGTACCTGGGTCTTCACCATCGCCCGCAACCGCCGCATCGACCTGATCCGCCGCGAGCGCCGTCCGGAGGCCGACGAGAGTGCCGCCGAGCAGGTCGCCGACCCGGCCGAGCCCGCCGACCAGGCGATCGCCGCCGCGGAACGCGACAAGCGCGTACGCGTTGCCCTCGAGGTACTGCCGCGCGAGCAGGCCGCCCTGATCGAGATGGCCTACTACCAGGATCTGACCCAGACGGCGATCGCCGCCAAGACCGGGCTTCCCCTCGGCACCGTCAAATCGCGCTTCCGCCTCGCCTTCGCGCGCCTGAAGCGCGTGCTCGAAGGAGACCCGTCGTGAGCCGTCATCACCCCTCGCCCGAAACCCTCATGTGCTATGCGGCGGGCAGCCTGCCCGAGCCGCATTCGCTCGTGATCGCGACGCATCTCTCGCTCTGCGCGGCGTGCCGCGCGGACACGGCGGAGATGGATGCGCTCGGCGGCGCGATGCTCGAAGATTTGTCGCCGACACTCATGGAGCCGGACGCGCGTGACCGGCTTCTTGAGCGGCTGGAAGAGCCGGAGGTACCGAGACCGGCGCCGCCGCCGTCCGATCCGGTGCTACCCTCGCCGCTTCGCGCCTATGTCGGCCGCGGCATCGACGCCATCGCCTGGAAGAAGCTGGGGCGCGGCATCGAGGAGTTCCGCCTGCCTATCCCGGGCGGCGACACCTATACGACGCGCCTCATCCGCATCGCCGCGGGACGCGACGTCCCCTCCCACAGCCATGACGGCGACGAGCTGACCCTGGTGCTGGCCGGTGGCTTCACCGACGGGGATCAGAACTACCGCCGTGGCGATCTCGCGGCCGATGCCGATCCGGCAGTGCCGCACCGCCCGGTGGCGGATGCCGACGGCGCCTGCATCTGCCTGATCGTCACCGAGGGAAAGCTCCGCTTTTCCGGTCCTCTGGGTCCGCTGCTGACCTACTTCCGCGGCTGATCTGTCTTCGGCCGCAGGTATCGCGGTTGGCCGTACTCCTGGACCGGCAGCGCTTCCGTCGGTCCGCCGGCCCTGACCGGGCGCGGCGCGAAGCGGCCGAGACTGACCAGCCGGTCATACATGACCAACGCCCCAGCCAACGACAGGTTGATCGAGAAGCGGGTCGGGATCTTCACCACGTGCGCGCAGCGCGCGACGAGGTCGGCGGATAGCCCGCCGCGCTCCGGCCCCAGCACATAGGCGGCATTGAGCGGGTGGCGGAAGCTCGGCAGCTCGATCGCCTCGTCGACGATCTCGACGCCGACGAGCTGGCAGCCTTGCGGCAGCCAGAAGCTCTTGAGATCCGGGTATTCGTAGAGGGGCAGGCTGCCTGCGGCATCCGAGGTATCGGCGAGGTTACCCTCGTCGCGCTCGTAGGACGCCGCGATAGTGAAGGCGAAAGAGGCGCTGAAGGCATGCGCGGTGCGCAGCAGCGCGCCGAGATTCATCGGCTTGTGCACGCCTTCGATGCCGATACCGAAATAGCCCCGCATTTCCCACCTCTTGGGCGGCGGACCTTGCACGACGTCGGTAGCCGGAGCAAGGTCACGGCCCCTCCTCTCGGTAACCTCAATGACCGCCAATCCCGTGCTTGTCGACGTCACCCGCGGCACCATGGTCGAAAGCCGCCACCGCGGCGCCATCGCCGTGCTCGACGCCAAGGGCCGCGTCGCCGAGCAGGGCGGCGACATCGATCAGCCGATCTATCCGCGCTCGGCGATCAAGCCGCTGCAGTCGATCCTCCTGGTCGAGACGGGCGCCGCCGATCGCTTCGGCCTGACCGACGAGCACCTGACCCTGGCTTCCTCCTCGCACAATGGCGAGCCGATGCACACGGAGCGCGTGACCGACTGGCTTGAGCAGCTCGACCTGTCCGTCGATGACCTGGAGTGCGGCAAGCAGATGCCACTCCATGCGCCGACCGCCGAAGCGATGATCAGGTCAGGCGAAAAGCCGACCGCCGTTCACAACAACTGCTCGGGCAAGCATTCCGGCTTCCTGTCAGTCTGCGTGCATATGGGCTGGCCGACCAAGGGCTACACCAGACCCGACCACCCGGTGCAGCAGGCGCTGCTCAAGCTGTTCGAGGAACTCGGCGACGCGAAGCTCGAGGGCGGTCCGCGCGGCACCGATGGCTGCGGCATCCCGGTCTTCGGCTACACGCTGCGCCAGATGGCCCTTGCCCTGGCCCGCCTCGCCGACCCGTCTGGCCTGGAGCCGGCGCGCGCCGAGGCCTGCCTGCGCATGCAGGCGGCGATCCCGAAGAACCCGCTGTTGATCGCCGGCACCGGGCGCTGGGACTCCGCCGTGCTCGCCGCTGTCGGCAAGGATCTCGTGGTCAAAGGCGGCGCCGAGGGCATGCATGCGGCGGCGCTGCGGTCGAAGGGTCTCGGCATCGCGCTCAAGATCGACGACGGCGCCGGCCGCGCCTCGCAGATCGCGCTCGGCAACGCGCTGAAGCAGCATGGCGCCCTGACGGAGGCGCAGCTGCAGACATTATCCTCGCAGCTCATGCAGCCGCTAAAGAACTGGGCCGGAACCCATGTCGGCGATGTGAGGCCGGCCTTCTAGGCCTTGCTCTTGCGGACGCTCTCGATCGTGTGCAGCACGAGCGCCGCCCAGATGAAGCCGAAGGCCGCCATATGCGCCGTGGTGAAGGGCTCGCCATAGAGGCCGACCGCGAGCAGGAAGTTCAGGGACGGCGCGATGAACTGGATCAGGCTGATCGCGACCAGCGACAGCCGGCGCGCCGCGGCGATGAACCAGATCAGCGGCACCGCCGTGACGATGCCGGATACGGACAGCAAGGCCCAGGTTGACAGGTCGGCGGTCGCGGTTGCGCTGGCCGGCCCTTGCCAGATGAGAAACGCCACGACGAAAGGCATCATTAGCAGGGTTTCGATCAGGAGCCCGGAAACCGGGTCGGCCGGCGCCAGCTTTCTGATCAAGGTGTAGGCCGGCATGGTCAGCGCGACACAGAGCGCGACCCAGGGGATCGCGCCGAAGCGGACGACCAGCACGCCGACGCCGATCGTCGCGAGCGCGAAGGCGATCCACTGCCGGGATGACGGCCGCTCCTTCAGGAGCACGACGCCGAAGACCGCTGCCATCAGCGGAGTGATGTAGTAGCCGAGGCTGGCCTCGACCAGGCGATCCACCGCGATCGCCCAGATGTAGATGAGCCAAGTGCCGCTGATGAGAAGCGACGAGGCGACGAAGACCAGGATGCGGCGGCCGGCGATGAGCGGGAGAAGTCCGGCAAGCCGCCCGCCGCCGATCGCGAGCAACGCGAGGAACGGCACCGACCAGAGGATCCGGTGGGCGGTCATGTCGAGCGCCGGCACATGGCCGAGCCATTTGAAGTAGATCGGGAAGAGACCCCAGACGACGAACGCGGCAAGGCCGTAGAGATATCCCGCGCGGATCGAGGCAGCCGTCGCCGGCTCAGCGGCCAAGCGCGATCTCCAGCCGGTCGAGGGCGCGGCTGAGAGTCTCGAGCTCGCTGGCGAAGCAGAGGCGCAGATGGCCCTCGCCGCCCGGCCCGAAGGCGACGCCGGGTGCCAGGCCGACCTTGTGCTTGCCGGCGAGCTGGGTCGCGAAGGCGAGGCTGTCGGCCATGCCCTCGACCGCGAAGAAGGAATAGAGCGCGCCGGCCGGCTTGGTCGTCCGGATGCGCGGATGCGCCGCCAGGCGCTGATGCACGAGATCGCGGCCGTGGCGAAGCCGCTCGACCTGATGCGCGACGAAGGGCTCGCCGTCGCGGATCGCGGTTATGCCTCCCCATTGCACGAAGCTCGCGGCCGAGGCGGTGTTGAACTCCTGCAGCTTCGCGAGGTCGTCGATGACGTCGGTCGGCGCCACCAGCCACCCCAGCCGCCAGCCGGTCATCGACCAGTTCTTGGAGAAGCTGTTGATGGCGATGACGCGATCCTCGGGTTCGGCGATCGACAGCACCGACGGGGCGAGACCGCCCTCGAAGACGATACGTTCATAGACTTCGTCGACGACGAGCCAGACGCCGTGCTTTCGGCAGAGGTCGAGCATGACCTTCTGCTCGGCCGCGCTCATCATCCAGCCGGTCGGATTGCAGGGTGAGTTGACGAACAGGACCTTCGGGCGCCGCGCGATCGCCTCGGCCAGCCTTTGGGTGTCGAGCGTCCAGCTTCCGTCCTTCACCGACATCTCGATCAGCTCGACCGTCGCCCCGGCAAGCCGCGAGGCTTCCGAGATGTTGGGCCAGAGCGGGCTGGTGGTGAGAACCGTGTCGCCCGGATCGACGAGCAGCTGGACGACGAGCTGGATCGCGCTCATGCCCGAGGCGGTGATGACGATCCGGTCCGCCGCGATCGGCCGGCCCTTGAGGCGGCTCTGGTACTCGGCGACCGTCCGGCGCAGCTCGGGCACGCCGAGGCTCGGCACGTAGTAGGTCTTGCCTTCGTTCATCGCCTTGGACGCGGCATCGCAGATGAAGGCCGGTGTCGGCAGGTCGGGCTCGCCGAACCAGAGCCGGATGATCTCGGCATCCGCCATGAAGGGATTGGCGACTTCGCGGATCTTGGAGTCGGCGACCGACTTGACCAGAGCCCGGGGACCGGGGCGGCCGACAACGGAAGCATTCATGACAGGCTCTCTATTCGCTCGCCGGTTTCGGCGGTCTCAGGAATTGGACCGGATCCTGGCCGAAGATCTTCGTGAAGGCCATGATCACTTCGGCTCTAGCCTGGTCGTCGACGACAAGCGGCTCCCTGTCGTAATCGGTCTTGGCCAGGACGTTCCGGCGGCATAGCTCGATATAGGCATCCATCAGCTCGGAAAAAGCCATGAATCCGCGCGCCCCGATGGTATCCGAGCGGACGCGGAAGACGGCCGTAACCCCGCCCATACGCGTCAGCATCGTCTGCAGGTCGTTGAGGCGATGGAGGTCATCGATCACCGTCGTGACTCCTTCTGCGGGCGCTGCGATCGGCCCATCTTGGCTGCTTCGGCTGGTGTGCTTGCGGTCT
Organism: Alphaproteobacteria bacterium; assembly: GCA_016869375.1. GTDB lineage: Bacteria > Pseudomonadota > Alphaproteobacteria > SHVZ01 > SHVZ01 > SHVZ01. The sequence continues at coordinate 26,642 of VGEH01000020.1, forward strand.
CGGTCACTGCCAGATCGGGATGCCAGAGCTCGATGCGATTGCGGCCGGCCCTCTTGGCGGCATAGAGCGCCGCGTCGGCGCGCGCGATCACCTCCTCGACGGAGGCCCCCGGCGTCAGCTCGGCAACGCCGAAAGAGGCGGTGACCGGCAGCAACTTGCCACCCGACAAAGGCACCGGCCGCGCGTCGAGCCGCTCGCGAAGGCGGTCCAAGGCGACGATCGCCTGGTCGGGCGTCGTCTCCGGCAGGCAGAAGAGGAACTCCTCGCCGCCGTACCGGAACAGCGCGTCGTAGGGGCGGAGCCCGGAGAGGAAGATCTCCGCTGCCGAGGCGAGGACCTGGTCGCCGACGACATGCCCATGCGTGTCGTTGACCTTTTTGAAATGGTCGAGGTCGCCGAGCGCCAAGCAGCACGGCTGCTTCGAGCGCCGCGAGCGGCTGCGTTCGCGCTCGAGCTCCGCCAGCATGCTCTGGCGGTTCTGCACGCCGGTCAGCGGATCGAGCTCGGCCAGCGCCGCGCGGAACGCCTTGGCCAGCCGCCGCGTGCCGCTGGTGAAGGCGTCGACCTTGTCCATGAAGGCGTCGTATTCCTCCGGCGGCATCTTCGGGTCTTTGATGCCGCGCTGGGCCAGCCACCGCGCATGGTCGTGCATGCGCTTATGCGACTCCGCCAGCGTGTGGAAGGCGACCTGATCGACGAGACCGTCCTCTTTGTGCAGGTCGTACCAGGCGCCGAAATGCGTGAGGAAATGCGCGTTCTCGCTGGTCAGCTCCTTCGGCGGATGCGGCGCCTTGGACAGGACCGTGCGGTGCCACCGGCGGAGCCATTCCGTGACCTCGCCATCGGCCTCCTCGAGCACGCTCAGGATCTGCTCGATTGACCGCCGCGAGAGGGAGTGAAGAACGTCGCTCACCGCGCGCTCACACCGCCAGCTCGGCGCGGTTGCGGAAATGCTCGAGCGCTTCCGGATTGGCGAGCGCCTCAACGTTCTTCACCGGCCGTCCCATGACGACGTTGCGGACGGCGAGCTCGACGATCTTGCCCGACTTGGTCCGCGGAATGTCCTGCACCTGGAGGATCAGCGAGGGCACGTGGCGCGGCGTCGCTCCTTCCCTCACCTGCTTGCGGATGCGATCGACGATGTCCTTGTTGAGCGTGATGCCGTCTCGGAGTCGGACGAACAGGACGACGCGCACGTCGTTCTGCCAGTCCTGGCCGATCACCAGGCTCTCGATCACCTCGTGGATCTTCTCTACCTGGCGATAGATCTCGGCGGTGCCGATACGCACGCCGCCGGGGTTCAGCGTCGCATCCGAACGGCCATAGATGATCATGCCGCCATTCTTGGTCAGCTCGACGTAATCGCCGTGGCACCAGATGTTCGGGTAGTTGTCGAAATAGGCGGCGCGATACTTGGCGTCGCCCGGATCGTTGTAGAAGCCGATCGGCATGCAGGGGAACGGCTTCACGCAGACCAGCTCGCCCTTCTCCTCGACCACCGGCTTGCCATCGTCGTTCCAGACCTCGACCGGCATGCCCAGGCCCCGCTTCTGGATCTCGCCCTTGTAGACCGGGCTGATCGGGCTGCCGAGGACGAAGCACGAGACGATGTCGGTGCCGCCCGAGATCGACGAGAGGCACACGTCCTGCTTGATCTTCTCGTAGACGAAATCGAACCCCTCCGGCGCGAGAGGCGATCCCGTTGAGCAGATCGTCCGCATCGCCGGGAGCTTGTGCGTCTTGATCGGCTCCAGGCCAGCCTTCGCCACCGCGTCGATCCATTTGGCTGAGGTGCCGAACAACGTGCAGCCCTCGGCCTCTGCATAGTCGAAGAGGACGCGGCCGTCCGGATGGAAGGGCGAGCCGTCGTAGAGAAGCAGCGTCGCCTCGGATGCGAGCCCCGAGATGAGCCAGTTCCACATCATCCAGCCGCAGGTGGTGAAGTAGAAGACGCGATCACCGGCCTTAACGTCGGACTGGAGCTGGTGTTCCTTGAGATGCTGGAGCAGCGTGCCGCCGACGCCATGCACGATGCATTTCGGCACGCCGGTCGTGCCCGAGGAATAGAGAATGTAGAGCGGGTGGTTGAACGGGACCTGCTCGAAGCGAAGCGGCGGCGCTTTCGCCGCGATGAAGTCAGCGTAATGAACCGCGTTCGGCACTCCGGCGAGATCGGCGCGATCGCGCGTGTATCCGACGATCACGGTCTTCTCGACCGAGGGCAGCTTCGCCAGGATCTCGTTGACCTTCGGCAGCTGATCGAAGGTCTTGCCGCCGTAGTAATACCCCTCGACGGAGATCAGCACCTTCGGCGCGATCTGGCCAAAGCGGTCGAGCACGCCGGTGACGCCGAAATCAGGTGAGCAAGAGGACCAGATGGCGCCGAGGCTCGTCGTCGCCAGCGCCGCAATCACCGTCTCGGGCATGTTCGGCATATAGGCGGCCACCTTGTCGCCAGAACCAACACCGAACTTGCGCAGCCCCTCGGCGAAGCGGGCGACCGCATCGTTCAGATCGTCCCAGCTCAGGCGCCGCCTGACCTTGTCCTCGCCCCAGAAGACGATCGCGTCGCCGGAGCCGGTCTTGCGCAGCAGGTTCTCGGCGAAGTTCAGCCTTGCATCAGGAAAGAACTTGGCCCCCGGCATCTTATCGCCATCAACCAGCACCCGCTCGCCCTTGGTCGAGGCCTTGACCTTGCAGAAGCTCCAGATCGACTGCCAGAACTTCTCGGGCTCGCGGACCGACCAATCGTAGATCGCGTCATAGCCCTCGAGCTTGGGGCCCCATTCCTTCGCCACATGGGCAGCGAATCGGGTCAGGTTGGCATCGCTGAGGCGTTCGGGCGAGGGCTGCCACAGGGGACGGTCGGCCATGGTCCTCGTTTCCTCTTTGGTCGCGCCGGGCTTGGACGATAGACTTCTCGCTTCCCGCTCGGTCGGTGATAGCGCGCCGCCTCGCCCCGAGGCAAGCCGCCCGCCGGAAACGAAGAATTGCCTCTACCCGCAGCATTAACCTTACCGATCGTCCGCGCCTGCCTCTGGGCCGCGACGACGGCGCTGACCTCGGCGGCGATGATGCTGCTGATCCGCTGGGCGGCGACGGAGCTTCACCCCTTCCAGATCTCCTTCCTGCGCTGCATCTTCGGCGCCCTCTTCACCCTTCCCTGGCTTTTCCAGATGGGGTTGAGCGAGGTCAGGAAGGTGGATATCGGCCGCTACAAATGGCGGGTCATGCTCGCCTTTGCGTCGATGCTCACCTGGTTCTACGCGGCCTCATACCTGCCGATGGCCGAATCGACAGCGCTCAACTTCACCACGCCGCTCTTCGCCACCGTCGGCGCCGCACTGGTCTTGAAGGAGACCGTACGCATCCGGCGCTGGACCGCCACCATCCTGGGCTTCATCGGCGTCCTGATCATCGTCCGGCCGGGCGCGCATACCTTCAACCCGGCGGCGATCGTCATGATCATTTCGGCGCTGACCTCCGCCTTCTCGGTCCTCATCATCAAGCGCCTGACCAAGACCGAGTCGGCGCAGTCGATCGTCATGTTCACCTTCATGTTCCTGGCGCCGCTGACGCTGATCCCGGCGCTGTTCGTTTGGCAGACGCCCTCCTGGTACGTGATCGCGCTGACCGCCGGCATGGGACTGGTCGGCACCTTCGGCAATTACTGCTCCGCGCGCGCCTTCACGCTCGCCGATGCCTCGGCCGTGCTGCCGATCGACTATCTGCGCATGCCGGTGGTCGCGTTCGTCGGCTTCGTCGCCTTCGGCGAGGTGCCGGATGCCCTGGTGTGGATCGGCTCCGGCATCATCGCCGCCTCGTCGCTATACATCGCGCACCGCGAGATGCAGCTCGCACGCGAGGCGGCCAAGACGCGACGGACTTGAGCTACTTCTCGATCTTGGCGTCGTAGCGCCTCTGCCATTCCTTGAGGATCCGGTCGCGGTTGGAGGCGGCCCAGAGGAAGTCGTTGCGGATCAGCGATTCTTCGAGGCCTTTCGGATAAAAAGGCATGTCGGTCTCGACGCCCTTCATCGCCACCATGGTGGCGAAGCGCGCATAGAGCTTGTTCGCCTTCTCGGAGGCCGCCCAGTCCATCAGGCGCTTTGCCGCCTCGGGCTGCTTCGTGCCCTTGACGATGGCGGCCGTGTCCATGTCCCAGCCGCCGCCTTCTTCCATGACCAGGATCTCCACCGGCGCGTTGCCTTGGCGCGCGGCGACGCCGGCCAGCTCGTAGGAGATGCCGACAGGAAACTCGCCCGAGGCCGCCATGCGGCAGGGCTTAGTGCCGGACTTGATGTACATGGCGATGTTGTCGTGGAGCTTGTCCATGTAGGCCCAGGCCTTGTCCTCGCCCCAGAGCTGCATCCAGGCCGAGACGTGGAAATAGCCGGTGCCGGAGGAGGCCGGGTCCGGCATCAGCACATGTCCCTTGTAGGCGGGATCGGCGAGATCCGACCATTTCGAGGGACGTTTGAGGCCCTTCTTCGCCGCCTCGACGGAATTGAAGCAGATCGCCGCGGCCCAGGCTTCCATCCCGACCCAGGAGGGTGGATTGGCCGGATCGCGGAACTGCGCCTTGATGCGCTCCAGGGACTTCGGCGCATAGGGATCGAGGATGCCCAGCCCCTTCAGCTGCAGCATGTTGGTGACGGCGAGGCCCCAGATCGCATCCGCCTGCGGACGGTCCTTCTCGGCCACCAGCTTGGCGGCGACCACGCCGGTCGAGTCGCGCCAGAGCACGAGCTCGATATCCGGGTTATCGTCCTCGAAGCCTTTCTTGAAGTCGTTGATGTATTCGGGAACGAGCGTCGAGTAGACGGTGAGCTTGGTCTTGGGCTGCGCATAGGCGGCACCGGCCGCGATCATGAGGCCGGCAGCGAGCATCAGAAGCTTCGACAAACGCATCGGAATCTCCCGCGTTGGTCCAACGTTGGAGATCCGGATTGGCTTGCTGGGGAGGCGGACCGCCTTGAAGGCAGCCGTGGTTCCAATCCCTTCGCCGGCATGATCCGGATCAGGTTCGAAGGGTCTCGGCGACGGTCGCCGACTCTCAGCCCTGACGGGCTCCCCTCGGAACACCCTTATTCTGGGGTTGGCCGCTTCCATGCGCAAGGGCCGCCAGTTGCCGGCGGAGTGGGACGCGCCTAGGCTCGGCGCCAGCTCCTCTCCTGACCTGAGCCGCCATGCCCCTCCCTCGCATCGCGCTCGCGGGCTTCATGCTCGAGAGCAATGGACATTCGCCGGTCGCGACCAAGGCCGAGTTCGAAGCCCTCGGCTATTTCGGCGGCAACGCGTTGGCCGAGGACCTCGCCAAGCCGAACCCGCGCGCCAACGCGACGATGACCGGCTTTGTCGAAGGCATGAATGGCGGCCGTGACTGGGCCATGGTGCCGATCGTCTCCGCCTATGGCGGCGCCAGCGGCCCTGTCGACCAGGTCTTCTTCGAGGAGATCGTCGAGAAGCTGGCGACCGGCATCAGGGCGGCGATGCCGCTCGACGGCGTCTTCCTCTCGCTCCACGGCGCGGCGACGGCGACCGGCGATTTCGATCCCGACGCGACCGTGCTGCGTACGGTGCGCTCGATCGTCGGCCCGGACGTGCCGATCATCGGCACGCTCGACCTCCATGCCAATGTCAGCCAGGCGATGGTCGATCTCGCCGACGTGCTCTCCTCATACCTGACCAACCCGCATGTCGACATGCGCGAGCGCGGCGTCGAGTGCGCCGCGATCATGCGTGCGATGCTCGGCGGCCTGCGGCCGAAATCGGCCTTCGTGAAGTTGCCGCTGATCCCGCCGTCGGTCACCCAGAACACCAAGAGCGGCCCCTACGCCGACATCATCCGCTACGGCCAGTCGAAGCTCGACCACGAGATCCTGAACGTGTCGATCTGCTCCGGCTTCTCGCTCGGCGACACGCCGAAGAACGGCATGAGCATCACGGTGACAGCGCGGACCAGCGCCGAGCGTGCCCGCGAGGTCGCCCTCGACATCGCCAGGACCTGCTGGGCCGACCGCCAGCGCTACGTGCCGAAGATGACCGCGCTCGAGGACGCGACCGCGATGGCGGTCGCCGCCGGCAAGGATGCAAGGAAGCCGGCGCTGCTCTTCGCCGACGTTGCCGACAATCCGGGCGGCGGCGGGCGCGGCAACACGGCCTGGATCCTGGAAGCCTTTCACAAAGCCGGCGCCGAGGGCGTGCTGCTCGGCATCTTCAACGACCCGGCGCTCGCCGCCGAGGCGCATTCCAAGGGCAAGGGCGCCCGTTTCACCGCACGCTTCAACCGCAACGAGACCGACCAGTTCTCCAGGCCTTTCACGGCCGAGGCAACGGTCGAAGCGCTGCATGAGGGCAACACCGTCGGCCGCCGTGGCGTCGTCGCCGGCCGCGCGCTTCAGTATGGCAAGACCGCGCTGCTGAAGGTCGGCGGTATCAAGGTCGTCGTGATTTCGATCCGCCAACAATGCTGCGATCCGATCGCCTTCGAGATGTTCGGCCTCGACATCGCCAAAGCGCGATCGGTCATCGTCAAGTCGCGCGGGCATTTTCGCGCCGGATTCGACGAGTTCTTCGCCGACGAGCACATCATCGAGGTCGACGTTCCCGGCCTGACCACGCCGGTGCTGTCGCGCGTCCCCTATCGCAACGTGCCGCGGCCGATCTTCCCGCTCGATCCGGATATGAGCTGGACACCGCCCCAGTGAATTCCAGGCCGCTCATCTCGGCCGACGGCATCACCCGCCAGGGCTGGATCCTGATCTGGACGCTGTCGGCGGCGCAGCTCGTCTCCTGGGGCACGCTGTTCTACAGCTTCTCGCTCTTCATCCTACCGATGGAGAAGGAGCTCGGATGGTCGAAGACCGATCTCAACGGCGCGCTCTCTGCCGGGCTCCTCGTCGCGGCCCTTTTCGCGATGCCAATCGGCCGCTGGATCGACCGCGGCCGCGACCGCGCCGTGCTGACGCTGGGATCGCTCGCCGGCGGCATCATGCTGTGCGCCTGGGCCGCGGTCTCCGATCTCATCCTCTTCTACGCGATCTGGCTGGTGATCGGCGCGGCGCTCGCCGCGACGCTCTACGAGCCGGCCTTCGCCGTGCTGACGACCAGGCTCGGTCCCCAGTACAAGCGCGCGATCACCTCGATGACCTTGGTCGGCGGCTTCGCCAGCACGGTGTTCATGCCGCTGACCCAGGTCCTGATCGACGGACTCGGCTGGCGGCCGGCGCTGGTCGTGCTCGGCCTTGTAACGCTCTCGATCTGCGCCGTCATCCACTGGATCATGCTGGCGCCCTCCGAACGGCCGCCGCCGCCGTCCGTGCCCGCCGAGACAGAGGATCGCTCGCCGCTTCGCCGCGCGATCCGCACGCCGGCCTTTTGGGCCCTCTTGATCGCCTTCGCCAGCTACAGCGCCGGCCAGTCGGCTGCGATCTTCCATTTGGTGCCGCTCCTGAACGAGATGCAGATGGATCCGACCACCGTGGTCGCGATCCTCGCGATCATCGGGCCGATGCAGGTGGCCGGACGCGTCGCGATCGTCGCCTTCGGAAAGAACCTTTCGGCGCGGATGATCGGCATCTTCTCACTGGTGATACCGCCGCTGGCGATGCTGATCCTGCTGCTGGCGCCGCCGACGCCGCTCTGGGTCGGGCTCTCGGTCGCCCTCTATGGCGGCGCCAACGGCATGACCACGATCGTGCGCGGCACCGTGGTCCAGGAGGTGCTGGGCCGGGTGGGCTACGGCGTCATCAACGGTGCGCTGAGCTTCCCGGCGACGATCCTGCGCGCGCTGGCGCCGGCAGTCGCGGCACTCGTATTCGACCTCGCAGGCGGCTACGACCATGTGCTGTGGATGATTTTCGGTCTCTACGTCGCCGCGGCCGCGGCCTTCGTCATCGCGGCGCGCACACGATCCGGGACTTGAAGGCACCCGCCGATTCAGCCACTTCTCAAGGACGTAATTTCAGAGGCTTCGACCATGGCCGACCGTCCGCTGATCGGGATCACGCTCGACTACCAGGAGAAGGGCACCTTCTCCCAGCGCCCGCATTACGCGGTTCGCACGATCTACTTCGCCGCGGTCGAGGCGGCCGGGGGCCTGCCGATCGCGATCCCGCATCTGGCCGACCGTCTGCCCGAGTACATGAAGATGATCGACGGCCTGGTGATTCCGGGCGGCACGCACGCCTCGCCCGAATCCTGGTACGTCGACCTGCATGAGCCGCCGCCCTACGAGGAGACGCCCCGGGCCGCCTTCGACATTGCCGTGGTCGAGCAGGCGCTCAAGCGAGACATGCCGCTGCTCGGCATCTGCGCCGGCATGCAGGAGCTCGCCTGCGTCGCCGGCGCCAAGATGACCCGCAACGTCCACAAGCACTACAAGACCGAGATCGACCACCGCCAGGGCATGACGGCCGACCGGTACGCCCATGACGTCACGGTCGAGCCGGGCACGCGCCTCGCGCAGATCGTCGGCGCCGGCAAGATCGAGGTGAACACCGCACACCAGGAGGCGGTGGTCTCGGTGCCCAAAGACATGACGATCTCGGCCCGCTCGCCGGACGGCGTCATCGAGGCGATCGAACTGCCGAAGCACAAATTCGCGCTCGGCGTCCAATGGCACCCGGAGTTCTTCCTCGCCGCCGGCAACCCACACCGCAAGGTGTTCGAGGCGCTGGTCGCCGCGGCGAAGAGCTGAGGGCTATTTCGATGCGGTCTCGTATCCGACCTTGAAGGCGCTCATCTCGAAGCCCTTCACCTCGTTCCTGACCGCGATCGAACGCACCACCTGGAACAGGTAGGCCATCGGGCCTTCCTGCATGTTTTTGAGCTGGATCTCGCGATAGAGCGCCTTCCGCTTCTCGGAATCGCGTTCCATCATCGCCTTCTGGCCAAGCTCGTTCATCGCCGGGTCCTGCCAGGCGGCGCGCCATGCAGGATACTGCGCCAGCTTCGCCTCCGGCCGGTTGTCCGGGTTCATGACGTGGCGAGAGACCATGTTGTGCGGATCGGGCGAACGGACACCCCAGTTGATCAGCATCATCTGGTACTCGCGCGCCCTCGCCTTGGTGAAGACCTGCGCCGGCGCCATCTGCTCGAGCTCCAGCGTGACGCCGGCCTTGGCCGCGTTTGCCTGCACATGCTGGGCGAGATCGGGATAGGGCGTGACGCCCATCACCAGCATCTTGCGCTTGAGATCCGACTGGCCTGCCTCCTTCAGCAGCGCCTGGGCCTTGGCGATGTCGAGCGCGAAGGGCTGTCCCTCCTTGGCTCCAGCGCACCGAAGGCGCCGAGGGGCACGACGCTGTTCCGCGGCACGCCCTGATAGGCCATCACCGTCTTGGCGAGGCCCTCGTAGTCGACGAGGTAGCAGAAGGCCATGCGCACACGAGGATCCGCGAAGGCCGGATCGGTGGTGTTGAACATCAGGTGGATGTAGCCGTGCATCGCCGTCTGCTCGACACGGATGTCCTTGCGATCCTCCAGCGCCCTCAGGTCGTCGGAATTGAGGAGGCGGGCAACGTCGATGTCGCCCTTCTCGATCAGCAGCCGCTGGGCCGCAGACTCCGGCACATGGCGGACGACCACTCGGGATAGCGCCGGCTTCGCGCCGTAATAGACGTCGTTGCGTTCGAGCGTAACGGCCTCGTTCGCGGTCCAGCCCCGCACGCGATAGGGGCCGACGCAGGCCGAGTTGGTTTTGAACCAGTTGTTGCCGAGATCGTCGCCCTTGGCGTTCTTCTCGCCCTGCTCGCGATCGAGGATCGCCGAAACGTTGCCCGACAGCACGCCGTAGATCAGGAGCTGGAGCGGATAGGGCTCGGGCAGCGTCAACTCCAGCGTCCGAGGCCCGGTCGCCCGGATCGTCTTCTCGGCGTTGTCCTTGGTGAAGCCCCATTCCGTCAGGTTGGCGGCATTGCCGAAGTTGAGCTTCAGCACCCGTTGCATCGACCAGGCGAGATCCTCGGCGATCGCCGGACGCCCGCTCGGGAACTTGAGGTCGGGCCGGAGCGTAATGGTGATCGTCCTGCCATCGGCCGACGCCGACCAGCTTTCCGCCGCCTTCGGCCGGAACTGGGAGGTGTCCTTGTAGTCCAGCGTGACCAGCGTGTCGCAGACGTTCCCCATGATGTCGCCGCCATTTACCTCGGCGATCTGGGCGGGATCGAGCGTGATGATGGCGTCCAGATTCCAGGCCATCACCAGCGCATCCTTCGGCGTCGCCGCCTGGATCGGCATGGCGAGAGACGTGGCGAGAGCAGCGGCGAGTCCGAGGCGCATCGAAGGCTCCTTCCCGAATATTGCCATGATCTTATGCTTGGTTCGTCCCGCCGCGTAAGGTCCCGAGCCGTCGACGGAATGCCATGAAGAGCCCCCGCCTCCGACGCTGGCGACGCCTTCTCCTGACGGCCATCGCGGTGGTGCTGGCGGCACCGCTCGCCGTGCTCCTGGTCTACCGCTTCCTGCCGCCGCCGATCACGCCTCTGATGATCATTCGCCAGATCGAGGGCGAGCCCCTCCGTTACGATTGGGTGCCTCTCGACGCGATCGCTCCGTCGCTGCCCCGGCTGGTCGTCGCCGCCGAGGACAATCTGTTCTGCCGGCACTGGGGCTTCGACATCGATGCCTTGCAGGACGAGCTGGAGAAGGCGCTCGATGGCGAGGAGAGCCGCGGCGCCAGCACGATCAGTATGCAGGTGGCGAAGAACCTGTTCCTCTGGCCCTACCGCAGCTTCGTGCGGAAGGGGCTCGAAGCTTGGCTCACGCCCTATGTCGAGCTGGCGCTGCCGAAGCGGCGCATCATCGAGATCTACCTCAACATCGCCGAATGGGGGCCGGGCATCTATGGCGCCGAGGCGGCAGCGCGAACGCATTTCAAGGTCCCGGCGGCACGTTTGAAGACGGCGCAATCCTCTCAGCTCGCGGCCGTGCTGCCCAATCCGCGGCGGTGGTCGGCCTCGTCACCGACGGCCTACATCCAGAACCGTGCCGCCCTTTACCGCCAACGTGCGGCACAGCTTGGCCCCGCCTATCTCGGCTGCTGGCGGTAGAGCGATACGCCAGTGTCATCCATGACCGCGAGGAGCGGATGTGCTAGTCATGGGCGCATCCATCGCTAAGTGTCACGAATGTCGATCTTGATTGAGACCTTGCGCTCGGGCAGCGCTCAGGATGCTGCGGCCATGGCGGAGAGGGAGTTGGCTGCCTCCCCCGACAGCCTCGCCGCTCACTACGCCGCCGTCGCTTCCGCGTTTATGCGCCGAGAGCCCTCGCGCATGCTCTCGTCCTATGAACGTTTTCTCCGGGCCGTGGAGGCGAAGCAGGAGGCTCACTGGAACGTTACCGAGTCGAGGCTGGCAGGCCGGATCGCCGAGCAGTTTGTCCGCATGTGCGAGGCCTTTCTCGCCGAAGGCGGCCAAAGTCAGTTCGAGCCCGCGCAGCTCTCGTTCGTTGCCGACCAAGCCCTGGTCGCCGAGCACTGGGCATCGGCAGCCGACGATACGGCGACCGCCGCCGCAGCCCGCACCGCCGCAGATCACTTCTGGCAGTTCGATGGCAGGGGCGCGCTCAGAACCTTCTGGCGACCCGCAGCACCTCCACACCTTCAGCTCGAGCCGACCAATCACTGCAATCTCAAATGCACCATGTGCCCGCGTACGACGGTCATGGGGCGCCGCACCGGTTACATGGACATCGAAGTTTGGGATCGTGTCCTCGATACCTGGGGGGCACGCGAGATCACGCTTGCCTTCGAGGATCCACTGACCGGAGCCCCTTTGCTGCGCGGAAGAATGGGCGGCACCATCAAGCTTTTCTATCTCGGCGAGCTTTTGATGCATCCGGAGTTCGACCGGTTCATCACCATCGCCCGCGAGCGAAACGCCGTCGTCGCGCTTCTGACTAACGGCATTCTCCTGCAAAAACGCAGCGTCAGGCGCCGACTGCTCGAGGCAAGGCCGTCGAGCCTCGGGATCTCGCTGGACGGCTACGACGCTGACAGCTACGAGCGGATTCGCGACGGCGGGCAGTGGGAGGCAGTCAAGGCCGCGATCGAGGCCTTCATCGCAGAGCGCGATGCGATGGGTCTTCGCGACGAGATCAGCCTCCACATCAACAACGTCAACCCGGGCTACTCGCCGGAGATCCTCGCCAAGGCCAATGCGTTCCTGGGCTCGATCGCCTCCGGGTCGATCCCGATCCGCTATCTCAAGCTGACCACCACGAATCCGAGCGAGCATCTCTCGCCGGATGGCGAGAAGGCCACCTACGACTTCTCGCCCGCCTATGTCGTTACGCCGGACCGCCCCTCGTGCCTCGAGCCGCTCGACAAGATGCAGATCCTCTGGGACGGACGTGTCTCCGCCTGCTGTCTCGATTCCGACGGCGAGATCGAGCTAGGTCACGTCCGCAACGGCGTCGATACCGTGTGGCAAAGCGAGCCGATGAGGCGGATTCAGCGCGCGCATCTCGAACACAAGCTTGCGGACTACGGTCTTTGTCAGAGCTGCCTGGGCGTCGACGAGAACGCGAACCGCGTACCGCCGCGAGTTTCCCGCCTGCAGCCGAACGTCACGGGCTAGACTCGGCGCTACTGCCCCTGAAGCGGGGCGAAATACCCCTAAATGGCGCGCCTAAGCCGGTTGACCGCTTCGTCGAGGGCTGAAAGAAAGCGCGACTTGTCCTTGGATGCCATCGGCTTCGGACCGCCGGTCACCTCTCCCATGGCGCGCAGTTGCTGCATCAGTTCGCGCGTCGCCATCGCCATGCCGATCGAGTCCTTGGTGAACGGTTTGCCGGTCGGCCCGATCGCCACGGCACCAGCGGCCAGCGCTCGACTCGCCAGCGGAATGTCGGCGGTGACGACAATCGAGCGCGGGCCGGCACGGCCCGCGATCCAGTCATCGGCGGCATCGAAGCCGTCGCCGACGATCACGCGCTCGATCATCGGGCTCTGGGGAATGGCGACGAGCGCACCGGACACGACGAAGACCTTGAGCCCGTAGCGCTCGGCGACGCGGTAGACCTCCGCCTTCACCGGACACGCGTCGGCGTCGACCAGGATCTCGATGGGCATGACTGCCTAGAAGGTGAACCGGGTCAGCAGCACCGCACTGCCGTTCGGCAGGATCATCGTCGCGGTCGTCGTCGACCCGAAGGTCACGGTGATCGTGCCGGCCGAAGCCGACAGCGTCGCCGCCTGCCAGGCGCCGCTCAGGGTCTGGCCGCCGGAATATTGCTGTAGGGTCCCGGAGAACGCGGTCGTCGACGTCATGGCACCTGTCGCCAGGTACCAAGTCGCGTTGCCCGCCGTGTCGTACATGTATCCGGAAAGGAACAGAGTCGAATTCTGGAACTCGAAGAAGAAACCGCGCCCCGGCTCTTCGGCATTCCACCACCATCCCGCCTCGGGGAGCCCGGAGCTTGCGCTGCGGATCGCGTAGCTGTGGTGGAAGGGAAAGCGCTGGGCGGAGATGGTGCGGCCCCCGAAGGTCATCGTTGCCGTCGTCGGCGAGGTGAAGGTGACGGTCAGCATTCCGGCCGTGGCCGCGCCGGTCGTCCCGCGCCAAGCGCCGCTCAGCGACTGGCCTCCGGAGTACTCGATCAGGCTGCCGGAGAAGGCGCTGTCGCTGGTCATGGCGCCGATCGCGGCGTACCAGACGGGCGTTCCGTCGCTCCGGTAGAGGAAGCCCGAGATGAACATGTTGCTTCCCTGCTTCTCGAAGGAGAAGCCGGTGCCGGGCTCGTCGTTGTTCCACCACCATCCGGTGTAGCGCGTCGCGATGCCGAAGCCGGCGATCGTGCTCTCGATCCACGACGTGAAGGAGGCAACCCGCGTGTAGACGCCAGGTGTTGCGGCCCTCGCACAGCCGAAGCCGAAGCTGGTGATGCCAACCTGCCGGTAGGTTCCGCCCGAGTCGCGGACGAAGAGCGGACCGCCGCTGTCGCCCTGGCACGTGTCTCTCCCGCCCGAGATGACGCCGGCGCACACCCAGCTGGAAAGGATGGTGCCGCCAAGCTGAGTTCCTCAGGTCGTGTTGGAAACGATCGGGATGTCCACCTGGCGAAGGAACTGGGAGACGCTGCCGCCCTCGGAGGTCGTTCCCCAGCCGACAGCCGTGCTCGTCGCCCCGTTGGCGGTAAGGGTCGCGTCGTCGCTCGTCGTCGACAGCGATACGGTATCGACCGTCAACGGCTCGGAGAGGCGCAGCAACGCAATGTCGGACCCGCCGACGGCGCCCCGGTAGCTCGCATGGATCGCGACCTGGCTTGCGGAGACAGTCTGCGTGCTGGCGCTGTCATTGGTGGCGACGGTCGCCGAGCCCGCGATGATGGCGAGGCTGCCATCGTCATTGGCGACGCAATGCGCCGCGGTCAGGATGACATAGGGCGCGATGACGGTACCGCCGCAGGCGCCGGCGCTGGTCGCGCTGAAATACAGCGTCAGATAGACCGTCATCGGCCACGCGCCCTCGGCCGCAAGCGCGCCGCCGACGATCTTCGGCCGCGCGAGATGCAGGCCTGGCGCAGCCGAGCCCTCAGGCGGCAGCGACAACACATGGATGCGGTAAGGCAGCCCCTCGCCGGCCCTGGCAGCGCCGACGGCCATAACCAAAAGGAATGCAAGAAAGAAACGCAGCACCGCCAACGGTCCCTGCCGGTCGAGCGCGCCCGAGGGGCGAGGATGGCGGTCGCAGGCCCAGGCGTCAATCGTCACGCCGCGACAGCCTACGGATCACACCATAGTGTTCAAGGGTTTGGTGGGCTGTGCAGGATTCGAACCTGCGACCCGCTGATTAAGAGTCAGACTGCGTACCAACGAAGTCAAGCAGTTGCCCGCAAACTCAGGTCTATTAGAGCACTGCATATCAACACGTTAGGAGCACTTTGCAAACTACTGATGGCGGGCATTAAGGTGCTTCCGAAGTGCTTCCCTTAGCGCTGGATCAAGACCGCGGAACCTCGGAAGTAGATCGCGACCGCGCGGTTTTCGACCTCTGAGGTCCAACCTCGATCGAGCTACCGTCCAAGGCGTCTTGCCCACGTCCTGGATGACGAATTCGATCTGTTCGCGTAGCACCGTGATCAGCGCTCCGTCCCGGTACTGGGCGTTCTCCCTTTCCAACTCGGCCAATTCGTGCGCGGTGCGACGCATCGTCTGAACCGACGCTTTGAGGAGGAAACGAAGCCAAGTCGCGTGAAAGCGTTTGGTGATCCGGGTCATTTCACGTCGGGGAACCATCATCCTATTTACCGGCGAGAAAATTTCGCTGACGACGGCTGCCTCAGGTCTACAGAATCGACTTCTTCCGACTTTGCAGCGGGTGACCAAGATGGCGCGAGCAAGTGCGAATGAATATCCTCATATGGAGGGAGTGGTACGAGCCCTCGTGGCCTTGGCGGAGAAGCGGTCAGAGCTTCTCATGGCGGAGTCGCGCCTTTGGGCCGATGCCGCAGGAGTCCTTTTGGAGGTAATCCGGTTCATGACAAGGCCGGTGCCTATTCAGACGACGCACGTGGCCCCCGCCGACTACGACGGGAAGCATCTCTTGTCCGTCGAAGATGCCGCTGCGTTCTTGAGCCTCTCACGAGCGACGCTCAACAAATGGCGTGTCCATGGCGGAGGGCCAGAGTTCGTGCGGATCGGCAGGCGAATCTTCTACCGGCAAGCGACACTTGAAGCGTTCGTCGCCGCCAAAACGTTCCCCCATACTTCCGCATATGATCGCGTCTAGTCAGAGCATTCCGTGGCAGATGCGTGCTCGGATGTTTCCTCCTGTCTCTACACGATCAACGTGCGACCAGTCCGTTCCGTGTTGCTCATCACTACTCTGGCCATACACCTCGAAGGGTCGAGCGCAGTGACCATTTGCTTAAGATCATGACGCAGATTTCAAAGCAAGGCGCGGGTAGTAAGCGCGTTTGCTACCGCTGCGTCGCCGACGAGGTGGTTCGGAAGGAGATAAAACTCAAAGGAACTCGCCATTCGTGCGGCTATTGCAACGCGCGACACAGAGCGATTCGGTTATCCGAACTCGCCCACCGGGTTGATGAGGTTTACAGACAGTTCGTAACAGGCGGTGAGGAAATGCCTGTCTTCGACAAAGAGTCGGACAAGGTGCACTACGAGGCGGAGGGGGAGACGCCATCGACAATCATCCAGGAGATGCTGGAGTGCGAACCCAGCCTGGCGGACGACATTGTTAGCTTTCTTCACGACCGAGATCGCTACGGGGTCATTCGAGACGGCGACTACGACTACTATGACGACACGTCCTCCTACGAGGTTCACATTCCAGATGACCCATCGTTCCGATTTAAGTGGAAGTCCTTTTGTCACTCTGTGAAGCACGAGCGAAGGTTCTTCAATCCCTGGGCAAAGAAGCAGCTTGATGAAATTTTGGGTCGCGCTTTAGCGGGGGGCTGGCTAAGCAAGAATCCCGTTCGGACGATAGGAAAAGCAGGCGACTCCATTCGCCACATCTATCGTGCTCGGGGTACCACCGGCCCCGAGGACCAAAAGCGAATCTTCGCATCTTTGGCAAGGGAGTTAGGACCGCCGCCCCCAAATCTGCGAAAGCAGGGGCGCATGAATGCCCCCGGAATCGCCGTGTTTTACGGATCGCTTGAACCAGAAACTTGCGTTGCCGAGCTAAGACTCCCTGTCGGCAGCGCCGCGGTGGTCGGCAAATTCAAAATTCGGCGTGCGCTCCGCGTCCTCGACATGACGGCTTTCGACGGTGGGGGCTGGCCTGGAAGCCTTTTCGATCCAAACGCCGTACAGAACTACGCTTGGGTCCGATTTCTCCAAAACTTCCACGCCGAAATTCGGCGGCCGGTACAGCCCGACTCTGAAACCCTCGAATACCTCCCTACGCAGGTAGTTGCCGAATATCTCGCTTCCATGGTTAAGCCCCGACTAGATGGAATCCTGTACGCGTCTTCTCAGACCACGGAGAAAAAACTAAACATCGCGCTTTTCCATCATGCATGCTTTGTGAAAGCCGATTCACACTCTGACACTTCAAGGGCTGATGAGATCGAAATCGACACTGATGAAGAGATCATCACAGTTACGTTCCCACGTAAGAAGCGCTCTCGGAAACGGCAACCCCTCCTAGCTATCACCGACGCATTTGATCAGGTGGACGTGCTTCCGGAATCGGATCACGACGGCGAGATGGATGATCCGAGACCGGCTCTTGAGCTTCTAAGAAGCGACACAGAAATTCGGCGTATTGGATCGGTGGACTACCGAACGGAAGACTCAAGAGTTGTCCTTGAGCGAAAGCGCGGATTCAACTCGCCAGTGCATAGAGATTTAGGAGCCAGCGAGGGAGTCGAAAACCTCTTGCGGTGAACGGAAGCCGAGAGATTTCCGAGGTCTTGTGTTGAGCAAACGT
>VGEH01000021.1 GCA_016869375.1 Alphaproteobacteria bacterium
GGCCGGCTGCGCTACGCCGATCGGCTTCGCCGGCCACGCTCCAACTAGCGCAACGGCCAACTCTGAACTAACATTCCATCTGGACCACTCGATGGGGGCCGATCAGCCGGCCTCAGCGCCTCCCGACGATCAGCGCGCGTTGCCTAGGCGTGGTCTCGCCGACAAGCACGGCTGCCTTGAGCGCGGCCTCGGCTTGCGCGGCGTCATGTTCGCTGCGCGCGTGAATCAGGCAGAAGGGGCGCTTGGGCCCGATGACGTCGCCGAGGCCGGCGACATCCGAAAGGCCGACGGCATGGTCGATGCGATCACTCGGCAGGCGCCTGCCGCCGCCGAGGGCGAGCACGACGCGGCCGACATCGGCGACGTCCATGTAGGTGACGACCCCTTTGCCGAGCTTCGCCGGGCGCACCACTGGCGCCTTCGGCAGATGCTTGGCCGGCCGCTCGACGAGATCGCCGGGGCCGCCGAGCGATTTCACCATCCGGCCGAAGCGCTCTGCCGCGGCGCCGGAATCGAGCGCGCGCTTCACCTTCGCGGCGGGATTGGAGATTCCGCCCAGCTTCAGCATCTCGATGGCAAGAGTCTGCGTCACCTCGTCGAGGCGCGGCTCGCGGCGCTTGCCGGTGAGATAGTGGATCGCCTCCAGCACCTCGAGCGCGTTGCCGGCGGTATCGCCCAGCACCTCGTTCATGTCGGTCATCAAGGCGCGCGACTTGAGGCCGGACGCCTTGGCGACGGTGACGATGGAATCGGCGAGCGCCTTGGCCTCCGCGGTCGAGGGCAGGAAAGCACCCGATCCCACCTTCACGTCCATGACCAGCGCATCGAGGCCGGCGGCGAGCTTCTTCGACAGGATCGAGGCGGTGATCAGCGGCAGGGATTCCACCGTCGCGGTCACGTCGCGGAGCGCGTAGAAGCGGCGATCGGCCGGCGCGATGTCGCTGGTCTGGCCGATGATGGCGCAGCCGACGCTCGTCACCGTCTTACGGAACAGGGCCAAGTCCGGCTGGCTCGCATAGCCCGGAATCGAATCCATCTTGTCCAGCGTGCCGCCGGTATGGCCGAGGGCGCGGCCCGAGAGCATCGGCACATAGACGCCGCAGGCCGCGACGATCGGCGCCAGCATCAGGCTCACCTTGTCGCCGACGCCGCCGGTCGAATGCTTGTCGACGACCGGACCATGCAGCTTCCACGAGAGGCGGCGGCCGGAATCCGCCATCGCCTTGGTCAGCGAGGCGATCTCGACCCGCTTCATGCCGACGAAATAGACCGCCATGGCGAAGGCGGCGACCTGGCCGTCGGAGATCGTGCCCTCGGTCAGGCCCTCGATCATGAAGCGGATGTCGTCGTCGGTGAGCGCGTGGCCGTCGCGCTTCTTGCGGACGATATCCTGGGGAAACGGCTTCGCCATCAGCCGCCAGTCTCTTCGAGGAAGGCCGAGAGCAGGCGCACGAGGCGCTTCGCCCCGCCGCGCCCGGCGGCGACGACGTCCTCATGATTGAGCGGCGCGTCGGAAAGCCCGGCGGCGAGGTTGGTGATGATCGAGAGGCCGGCGCAGCGATAGCCAGCATGGCGCGCGGCGATCACCTCCAGCACCGTCGACATGCCGACGGCATCCGCACCGAGCGCACGGAAGGCGCGGATCTCGGCCGGCGTCTCGTAGGACGGACCTGGCACGCAGAGATAGACGCCTTCCTCGACCGGGACGCGCGATTTCTTCGCCGCCGCCTTCCAGGCCTTGAGGAGCTTGCGGTCATAGGCCTCGGTCATGTCGGGGAAGCGCGGGCCGACGGCCTCGTCATTGGGACCGGTCAGCGGGTTGCGGCCGGTCAGGTTGATCTGGTCGGCGATCGCCATCAGCGTGCTCGGCGGCCAGTCGGGGTTGAGCCCGCCGGCGGCATTGGTGGCGATCAGCGTCTTCGCGCCCAGGCGCCGGAAGAGACGCAAAGGCCCGGTCATCGCATCCGCCGAGGCGCCTTCGTAGAGATGGACGCGGCCCTGCATCGCCGCGACGGCGACGCCGCCGAGCCTTCCGAGCAAGAGGCGGCCGGCATGGCCCTCGATCGATGGCGTGGGAAAACCTGGCAGATCCTTGTACGGAATCGCGACCGCACCCTCGATTGCGTCGGCGACAGGGCCGAGGCCGCTGCCGAGGATCAGCACGGCCTTGGGCTTCAGCTTCGGCGCGCGGGCGCGGATCACCTTCGCTGCATCGGCTTCGGCCGGCGCCGTCTCGCCGAGATGCTCGGGCCCGAAGGAGAGCGGCAGCAAATCCTTCAGCGTCACCGTCTTCCTGATGCCTCTGTCGCCGCAGAGATGGATCTTCGCGCTCTCGGCGGCGAATTCGCGAAGACGCTGGCGGCAGCCGCCGCAAGGCGTGCACAGCGTCTTGCCGGTACCGATCACCGCGACCTCGGCGATGCGCGTCTCCCCGGCGGCGATCATCGCCGCGATAGCGGAAGTCTCGGCGCAGTTGCCTTGCGGGTAAGCCGCGTTCTCGACATTGGCGCCGACGAAGATGCCGCCGCCGGCGCCGCGAATCGCAGCCCCGACCTTGTAGTTCGAGTAAGGCGCATAGGCGCGCTCGCGAATGGCGAGCGCCGCCCGGTAAAGATCCTGGCTCATCTTTCCTTCAGGTAAGGGATGCCGCTCGCCTTGGGCGCGACCGACTTGCCGACGAAGCCCGCCAGCAGCAGCACCGTGAGCACGTATGGCAGCGCCTGGATGAGCTGGACCGGGATGATGCCGATGCCCGGAACGGGCACGCCCTGGAGGCGGATCTGCACGGCGTCGGCAAATGCGAAAAGCAGGCAGGCGAGCAAGGTAGGTACCGGTTTCCATTTGCCGAAGATCAGCGCTGCCAGCGCGAGATAGCCCTTGCCGGCGGTCATGTCGCGAATGAAGCCGGCATTGTGAGCGGTCGAGAGATAGGCGCCGGCGACGCCGCACAATAGACCGGCGAGGATGAGCGCCTGGTAACGAAGCCGCGAGACCGAGACGCCGGCGGTGTCGACTGCTTCCGGATTCTCGCCGACGGCGCGCAGCCTGAGCCCGAACGACGTGCGATAGACGACGAAGGCGACGACCGGCACTGCCAGCGCCGCGAGATAGACGAGGATGTTGTGGCCGGAGATCACGCCCGAATAGAGCGGGCCGATCACCGGCACCTTGGCGAGGCTTTCGGCGAAGGGCAGCGCGATCGGCCCGAAGCGCGCCTGCTGTCCCAGCATCGGCGTCTGTCCCGATTGCCGGAACCAGGCATTGGCCAGCACCGGGCAGAGGCCGGCGACCATGATGTTGAGCGCCATGCCGGAGACGACCTGGTTGCCGTGATGCGTGATCGAGGCGAAGCCGTGGATCAGCGACAGCAAGGTCGAGGCGGCGAGCGCGGCGCAGAGGCCGAGCCACGCCGAGCCGGTGACTGCGGCGGTGGCGGCGGCGGCGAAGGCGGCGCCCAGCATCTTTCCTTCGAGCCCGATATCGACGATGCCCGAGCGCTCGGCGAAGAGCCCGGCGAGTGCGGCCAAGACCAAGGGCGTCGCCACGCGCAAGGTGGCGGACGCCATGGTCGAGACGAGGAGAAGCGTGTCTTCCATCACGCCTTCGCCGGCAGCGGCTTCGCGAACAGGCGTTCCAATCGCGGGCGGAACATGTGCTCGAGCGCGCCGCAGAAGAGGATCACCAGGCCCTGGATGACGACGACCATCTCCTTCGAGAGCTGCGGCATGGAGAAGGCGAGCTCGGAGCCGCCCTGGTAGAGTGCGCCGAACAGCAGCGCCGCGAGGCAGATGCCGAAGGGATGCGAGCGGCCCATCAGCGCCACGGCGATGCCGACGAAGCCGACGCCGCCGGTGAAGTTGAGCAGCAGGCGATGCTGCACGCCCATGATCTCGTTCAAGCCGACGAGGCCGGCGAGACCGCCCGAGATCGCCATGGCGAGGATGATGTGGCGGTCGGGCGAGATGCCGGAATAGACCGCGGCGCGCTCGCTCTTGCCGACGACGCGCAGCTCGTATCCGAGATGCGTGTACCAGATGAAGACCCAGACCGCGGCGGCGGCGACGAGCGCGACGAGAAAGGAGAGGTTGAGCGGCGATGCCGCGATCTCGATGCCGATCCAGCCCAGCATCTGCTTCGCCGTCGGCAGGAAGGTCGAGGGATCGAAGCCGCGCGATTCCGGCGACTGCTGACCGGGCACGATCAGCACATAGACCATGATGTAGGTCATCAGCGCCGCGGCGATGAAGTTGAACATGATCGTGGTGATGACCACGTGGCTGCCGCGCTTGGCCTGCAGCCAGCCGGGGATATAGGCCCAGCCGGCGCCGAAGGCGGCGCCCATCGCGATGGCGACGAGGAAGATCAGCGGAAACGGCAGGATACCGCCGAGCGCGAGGCAGGCGATGCCGACGCCGAGACCGCCGATGTAGGCCTGGCCCTCGCCCCCGATGTTGAAGAGCCCGGCATGGAAGGCGACCGCGACGGCGAGGCCCGTGAAGATGAAGTTGGTCGTGTAGTAGAGGGTGTAGCCGATCGCCTCGCCATAGCCGAAGGAGCCGGTGACCAGGACCTCGAGCGCCTGCAGCGGGCTCTGGCCGACGGCAGCGACAACGATGCCGGAGACGATCAGCGCCGCCACAAGATTGACCAGCGGCACGAGCGCGAGATCGACCCAGGCGGGGGCTTTGCCTACTCCACCCGAGGTCATGCGGCGCCCCGAACGACAAGACCCCTCACCCCAGCCCTCTCCCGGTGGGAGAGGGAGCACGAAAGAACCCCTCTCCCACCGGGAGAGGGGTTGGGGTGAGGGGTCGGAATCATGCTCACGCCGCCTCCGCGATCCCGGCCATCATCAGGCCGAGCTGGCGTTCGGTGGCGGTCTCCGGCGAGACCTCGCCGACGATGCGGCCGTCGAACATGACGAGGATGCGGTCGGAGAGCGTCATGATCTCGTCGAGCTCGACCGAGACGACCAGCACGGCCTTGCCGGCGTCGCGCATGGCGATCAGGCGCTTGTGGATGAACTCGATGGCGCCGATATCGACGCCGCGCGTCGGCTGGCCGACGAGAAGCAGATCCGGCGTGTGCTCCATCTCGCGCGCGACCACGAGCTTCTGCTGGTTGCCGCCGGAGAAGGAGAGCGCTTCGAGCAGCGGATTGCCGGGACGCACGTCATAGGCGTCCATCCACTCGCCGCAATAGTCGACCATGCGCGCGCGGTCCAGCAGCCAGCCGCGGTGATACTGCTTCTCGTCCTGATGGCCGAGGATCGCGTTCTCGTAGGCCGCGAAGCCGGCGACCAGGCCCATGCGGTGGCGGTCCTCCGGCACATGACCGAGGCCGAGGCGGCGCAGGATGCGCGCGGTCAGGCCGGGCCGGCGCGTCGAGACCTCGCTGCCCTTGAGCGCGATCCGTCCCGAAGCGGCCGGCCGGATGCCGCCGAGCGCTTCGAGCAGCTCGGTCTGGCCGTTGCCGGAAACACCGGCGATGCCGACGATCTCGCCACCGCGGACGTTGAAGGAAACGCCGCGGACGCGCGGCTTCCCCTGCTCGTCATTGACGTGCAGATCCTGCACTTCGAGCACGACGGCACCGGGATTCGCCGGCGCCTTGTCGCCGCCGAGCCTGACCTTGCGGCCGACCATGAGCTCGGCGAGCTCTTCCTTGGAGGTGTTCTGCGTCAGCAGGTCGGCGACGACGGCGCCGCGGCGCATGACGGTGACGCGGTCGGTCACGTCCATGATCTCGCGGAGCTTGTGCGTGATCAGGATGACGGTCTTGCCCTGGTCGCGCAGCACGCGGAGGAAATGAAAGAGCTTGTCGGCTTCCTGCGGCGTCAGCACGCCGGTCGGCTCATCCAGGATGAGCGTCTCGGCGCCGCGATAGAGCGCCTTCAGGATCTCCACCCGCTGCTGGATGCCGACGGGGAGATCCTCGACGACCGCGTCGGGATCGACCTCGAGCCCGTAATCGCGTCCGAGCCGCTCGAGCTCGGCCCGCGCCTTGCCGCGGCCTTCGGCGAGCAGCGCGCCGCCTTCGGCGCCGAGCAGCACGTTCTCGAGCACGGAGAAATTCTCGACCAGCATGAAGTGCTGGTGGACCATGCCGACGCCGAGCGCGAGCGCGTCGGACGGGCGCCGGATATCGGCGGTCTTGCCGTCGATGCGGATCTCGCCGCGATCGGCCGGGTGATAGCCGTAGAGGATGTTCATCAGGGTCGATTTGCCGGCGCCGTTCTCGCCGACGATGCCGTGGATCGAGCCCTTGGCGACGCGGAGCGTCACGTCCCGGTTCGCATGAACCGGGCCGAACCATTTGTCGATATCGACGGCCTCGATCGCCCATCGCCCCCCTTGCGGGGGAGCGATGGCGCTGTCGAGAGCAGGTGCTGCCGTCACTTCGCGGTGACGTCGGTCACCTTGATCTTGCCGGCGATGATGTCGGCCTTGGCGGCGTCCAGCTTGGCCTTCATGTCGGCGGTGATGAGCTTCTCGTTGTTCGAGTCGAGCGCGTAGCCGACGCCGTCCTCCTTGAGGCCGAGCGACTGCACGCCCGGCTTCCACGTGTTGGTCTGCGCCGACTTGAAGGCGTTGTAGACCGCGACGTCGACGCGCTTGACCATCGAGGTCAGCACCGAGCCCGGATGCAGGTGGTTCTGGTTGGAGTCGACGCCGATCGAGAGCTTGCCGGCATCCTTCGCCGCCTGGAGCACGCCGAGGCCGGTGGCGCCCGCCGCGGCGTAGATCACGTCGGCGCCGCTGGAGAACTGGCTGCGCGCCAGCTCGCCGCCCTTGGTCGGGTCGTTCCACGCGGCCGGCGTGGTGCCGGTCATGTTCATGAGGACCCGCACGTTCTTGTTCACGTGCATGGCGCCTTCCTCGTAGCCCTTGTGGAACTTGCGGATCAGCGGGATGTCCATGCCGCCGACGAAGCCGACCTTGCTGGTCTTGGAGGCCATCGCCGCCGCCATGCCGACGAGGAACGAGCCCTCGTG
The DNA here is from genome assembly GCA_016869375.1 of Alphaproteobacteria bacterium. GTDB lineage: Bacteria > Pseudomonadota > Alphaproteobacteria > SHVZ01 > SHVZ01 > SHVZ01. Next base: position 6,995 of record VGEH01000021.1, read on the forward strand.
CTCGCGGAAGACGACCGACTGCACGTTCGGCTGGTTCACGACGGAATCGATGATGACGAACTTGGTGTTCGGGAATTCCTTGGACACGGCCTCGAGCGTGGTGCCGAAGGCGAAGCCGATGCAGACGACGATCGAGGCGCCCATGCCGCCGCCGCCCGTGCGCGCCATGCGCTGCATCGCCTGGGTGCGCTGGGCTTCGTTGGTGACCTCGAATTCGAGGTAGGAGATGCCGGTCTCCTTCTTGAAGCGCTCGGCGCCGTTATAGGCGGCTTCGTTGAAGGACTTGTCGAACTTGCCGCCCATGTCGAAGATGACGGCGGGCTTGAAGTTCTGCGCCGCGGCCGGCAGCGCGAGGCCGGCGGCCATCAGGCTCGCCAGGACGAGTTTACGGATCATTTGCGGATGCCTCCCAAATTGGACGATCAGCCAGTTAACCTGTCCGATCGTTGAGGATAGCGCCCGCGCTGGAATTCACAAACCCTTCAGCTTGCGCTCCCGGTAGAACACATAGAGGCCGCTGGCGACGATCACCGTGGCGCCGATCGCGGTCGGCGGATCGGGAATCTCGCCGAAGAAGACGTAGCTCAGGATCGTGACCCAGAGGAGCTGGGTATAGGCGAAGGGAGCGAGCGTCGTCGCCGGTGCGAGGGCGAAGGCGCGCACCAGGCAGAAATGGCTGGCGGTGCCGCAGAATCCCAGCAAGGTCAGCAGGCAGGCATCGAAGAAGCTCGGCGTCACCCAGACGAAGGGCACCGGCAGGAAGCCGATCACGCAGCCGACCACCGTCGGATAGAGCAGCGAGGTGATCGGGCGGTCCGCATCGCGGATCAGCCGCGTCACCACCTGATAGATCGCGTACATCGCTGCCATCAGGATCGGAATCAGCAGCGGCCATTGGAAATCGCCGAAGCCGGGCCTGACGACGATCAGCACGCCGATGAACCCGACGAAGATCGCCGCCCAGCGGCGCGGCCCCACCCTCTCGCCGAGAAAGGGGATCGAAAGCGCGGTCAGGAACAGCGGCGAGACGAAGCCGATCGCCGTCGCCGTCGGCAGGGGGATGTAATAGATCGCGAGCACGAACAGCACGGTCGACGAATAGAGCATCACGCCGCGCAGGAGCTGATGCGCCGGCCGGCGGCTGACGAAGGCGGCCTTGCCGCCGAGCCAGGGCAGCAGCGCCAGCACCACCATGAAGCCCGAGACGTAGCGGAACCACGCGACCTCGACCGCCGGGTATCCGGCGGCCAGGAACTTCGAGATCGTGTCCTGGATCGCGAACAGCGCGACCGCGCCGCACATGGTGGCAATGCCGGCGGTCGGCCGGTCGCCGGAGACGCGGGACGGGTCGGCGGAGGTCATGGGGCGCGCACCATAAGGCCTCCGAGGCCCCCTCCCTAGCCCTCCCCCGCCTTCGGCAGGAGAGGGCTAGGGAGGGGGCCTCGGAGACCCTTTGTCTCCAGATTTTTCCTCGCCTCGGGGGGCGCCCCCCTATACTTCTCTATGTAACCGAGCAGGTTAGAGGTACGGCCAGGACCATGGCGCTGGGACGCTTGGAGCCGGATCGTCCCCGACGGTCTATGTTCGCTCGTCTGTTCCGCCTGGTGCTGGTGCTGGCGGTGATGGGCGGGCTCGGTCTGTTCGCGTTCCAGCTCGGCACCGAGGACGAGCGCGGCCGCCAGGGCCAGCTCGCCGACGAGACCGTCAAGCTCGCGGAAGCCAACCAACAGCTCGCCGAATCCAACCAGGCGCTGCGCGGGCAGCTGCAGGCGGCGCAGGCTCGCCTAAGAGAGCTCGAAGGCATCATCGGCGCCACGCCCCGGATCTCGGCGGCCGCGAAGGATCTGATGCCGGTGATCGAGAGGAAGTTGACCGAGGGCGCCGACCCCAAGCGCCTGGCCGAGGCGATCGCGGCGATCGACAAGCCGCGCGATTGCGAGGCACCGGAGACCAAGCGCTTCCTGGTGAAGACGGCGCTGACATCGGACGGCCCCAACACCTCGGTCGGGTTCTCGAACGGCATCGTCACCGTCTCCGGCCAGGGTGCCACCGCGAAGAACGCCGACGGACGCCCCGAAGCGTGGTTCGAGCCGAACGAGCCGGTCACCATCCGCTTCACCCAGATCGGCGGCAAGAGCGTGGAGACCGCCGGCAAGCTTCCTCTCCATCACACGCTCAGCCTCGGCCACAGCGAGCACCGCTTCTCGGTGATGGCCTCCGCGCGCGGCTTCGTCCAGGTAACGTCCGAGCGCTGCAAGATTCCGTAGGGTCGAACTAGCTCCTCAGCCGGTCGAGCTGGATCAGGATCTCGACGATCAGGCCTTCCGGATTCCAGACGCGCTTCATCTCGCCGCCGAGCTGTTCGGTGACGGTGACGCGCGCGAGCACGCTGCCGAAACCTTCGGCGTCGGTCTCCCTGACGGGCGGCCCGCCGCGCTCCTCCCACTTCATGCGCAGCCGGTCGACCGCGACCGACCAGGTGATGGCGAGCCGGCCGTTCGGCACGGAAAGCGCGCCGTACTTGGCGGCGTTGGTCGCAAGCTCGCTGATGAGGAGCGCAACATGGGTGACGGCGTTCGAGCCGATCCCGACCGGCGGTCCGCTCAGCGTCATGCGCTCGCGATGGCTCGTCTCGCCGTCGAGGAAGGGCGAGACGATGGTCGGGATCAGGTCCGAAAGCGTCGTCGCGCGGTCGAGCCTGGCATCGGGTTCGGAGAGATCGGTGAGCGTCAGCTCATGTGCGCGGGCGAGCGCGCCGAGGCGCTTCCTGACCGACGACGCGAGCTCCTGCGGCGTCGCCGCCGAGCGCGCGCTCAGGGTGACGAGCCCGCTCGCCAGCGCGAACAGGTTCTTGATGCGGTGGTTCATCTCGCGCAGCAGCAGGTTCTGCTGCTGCTGGACGCGTCGGCGCTCGGTGATGTCGCGCGCGATCTTGGCGGCGCCGATGACGCGGCCGCTGGCATCGCGGACCGGCGAGACCGAGAGCGAGATGTCGATCAGCGTGCCGTCCTTGCGCCGCCGCACGGTCTCGTAGTGCTCGATACGCTCGCCCCTGGCGAGGCGCGCCAGGATGCCGGGCTCCTCGTCGTGGCGGTCCTCGGGAATCAGTATGTAGACCGGCTGGCCGACGACCTCGTCGGCCTTGTAGCCGAACAGGCGCTCGGCGCCGCTGTTCCAGCTTCGGATTATGCCGTTCAGGTCCTTGCTGAGGATCGCGTCCTCCGAGGATTCGACGATCGCCGCCAGCCTCTGGTCGGTCTGAACGAGGAGATCCCGCTGCTGGCGGTTGTGCCGGCGCTCGGTGATGTCGCGGGCGACCTTGGTCGCTCCGACGACGCGGCCGCGCTCGTCGCGAATGGGCGTCACCGAGAGCGAAATATCGACCAGCGTGCCGTCCTTGCGGCAGCGCACGGTCTCGAGATGATCCACCTTCTCGCCGCTGCCGATCAGCCTGAGGATGCGGGGCTCCTCGGCCTCGCGGTCGGGCGGGATCAGCACGGTGACCGGCTTTCCGATCACCTCCTCCGCCTTGTAGCCGAACAGACGTTCGGCACCGCGATTCCAGCTCAGGATGACGCCGCGCAGATCCTTGGTGAGGATCGCGTCGTCGGACGACTCGACGATGGCCGCCAGCTGCTGGGCGGGCTTCTCGAGAAGCTTTTCGTAAGCTGGATTGCCCAAGGGCCCCCTCCCGGGCGATGGCTCTGACTCTGTGCCGTTCCTTGCGTTCATCCCCGACGCCTGTCAACCCGCTAGCGCCCCGAAGCGACGTCTCCGCCAGCGTTCAACTTTCGAACCGGAATTTCAAACATTTTACAGAACATTACTCGACCCCCGGGCCGGGATTGACGACCCTGAGGCCAAACCTTTCGGGGGAATACCGTGAGCATCGAGCGTCATCACGAAACCGAACCGCAACCGACTCGCAGGCCGATCTGGGTGCTGTTGGTCGAGGACGAGACCCTGATCCGCCTGTTCGCCTCCGACCTGCTGCGCGATGCCGGCTTCGAGGTCGTCGCCGCCGCGCATGCCGGCGAGGCCGTCACCATCCTGAAGAGCACCGACCAGATCGACTTCGTCCTGACCGACATCATGATGCCGGGCGTGATGAACGGCATCGCTCTCGGCAACTGGATCCGCAGCAACCGGCCCGGCACCCCGGTCGCCTTCACCTCCGGCGTGCTGCGCTCGAAGCTGGCCGAGCTCGGCCTCAGGGAAGAGGACGCCTATTTCGCCAAGCCGGTCGCCTTCGATCGCCTGATCGAGCACATCAACACCGTCGTCGCCTCCAACCGCGAGACCCTGCAGGCCGCCGCCTGCGGCTGATCGGCTAGTCGCCGGCGCGAGCGAGATCGCCGAGCGGCGCACAGCTCGGCCCCGGCCCGCCGAGACAGGCGGTCTCGCAGCTCTCGACGAACTGCTTCAGGTCGCGCTCGAGCGCGCGCAGCTCGAACAGCCTGGCGCGCACGACCGCGAGCCGCGCGGTCGCCAGATCGCGCGCCTCCGTGCAGGAGCGGTCGCCGCTCTCCATCACCGCGACCAGGGCCTTGATCTCGTCGATCGAGAAATCGAAATCGCGGCAGCGGCGGACGAACTTGAGTCGTCGAAGATCCGCTTCGCCATACACGCGATGCCCGCCCGCCCTGCGATCGGCCGGCGGCAGGAGCCCGACCTCCTCGTAATAGCGGATGGTCGAGACCGAGCAGCCGCCGCGCTCCGCCAGGGTTCCGATCGTCAATCCCGCAGCCGGCATGATCTCTCCATAAATCGGCGCTTGAACCTCAAGTTACTTGAGGTCCTACCGTCCGGCCAGTCACCTCACGGAGACCCCATGGCCAAGCTCAAGCTTCTGCTCGGACTCGGCGCCGCCTGCTGCGCGATCCCTCTGGCGGTGCCGCTGCTTGCCGCCGCCGGCGTCGGCCTCGCCGGCGCCGGCGCGATTCTGTCGACGTGGTGGATCGCCATCGCAGGCGCCGCCGCAGCCACCGTTGGCGGATTCCTCCTTCACCGCCATCGCGCGGCACGCTCCTCATGATGTGGGATCCCCTCTCCCGAGCAGGGGGGAAGACTAGGGTGGGGGCGGTCAGGAAAGAGGCGCCCATGCGATCCATCCTCATCTACATCGCCGCCGCCATCGCCGAGATCGGCGGCTGCTTCGCCGTCTGGGCGTGGGCGCGGCTCGACAAGAGCGTGCTGTGGCTGGCGCCGGGAATCGTCTTCCTCCTCCTCTTCGCCTGGCTGCTGACCCTGGTCGACAGCCTTGCTGCCGGCCGCGCTTACGCCGCTTACGGCGGCGTCTACATCGCCGCCTCGCTGGCATGGCTCTGGGCGGTCGAGGGCATGAAGCCCGACCGCTGGGACCTGAGCGGCGGCGCGATCTGCCTCGCCGGTGCGGCGATCATCCTGCTCGGACCCAGATCAGGCTAGAGAGGCGTTGTCTGTGCCAGCGCTTTCTTACGAGAACCAGCCCGCGACCGTCGACACGGCATTGGAGGCGCCATCGGATACGGCATCGACGACCGCATCGGCGACCTCGCCGGCCGTCTGAGCCGCCTGCTCGGCCGCCAGCCGCGCCTGATCGGCTATCTCCTCGGCTGCCTCTTCGGCATTCGCCGCCGCCTCGTCCGCGGCACGCGCCGCGCCGTCGAGGGACTGGATCATGTCGGCGGCGAGCGGGTTGCTCATGATCAGCTGCATCACCTCGGCGCCGAACTCCGTCATCGCGCCCTCCGCATCGGCGAAGAGCGCATCCGCCCAGCGCGGCACGCCGCCGGAGAGGTTCTGGCCGAACAAGTCGTTCATCAGGAGGTTCGCCCCGGCGGCAAGGCTATTGAAGAACGCTATCAGCCAGGCCGGAATCGGGAAGGTCGTCGGGTTAGGCAAGGAGGCCGCGCTCAGCAGCCCCGAAAGATCGAGGATGCCCGGTCCGTCGAGGGCGCTGTTCCATCCGGAAGGAACGCGCGCCGTCGCGACCAGATGCGCGCGGAAGAGCTCCTGCAGCGGCGCGCGTCCGCCGAGCGCCGTGATCAGCGTGGTGCGCCCGAAAGTCTGGAGCCAGAGCGCCGCCGCGCCGGCGACCAGCGCGGTGCCGAACGAGGTTCCGTCGTTCGCCTGCGTCGTCGACGTGGTTCCGGCCCAGGTCGCGTTGACGACGAATTCCGACGGCGCCGAGATGTCGATATCCGGCCCCAGGAAGTTGCGCGCGGAATACGCCCAGCTCAGATCGTCGGCGGTCGAGCCGCCGACCGCGATGCACTCGGGATAGGCCGCCGGATAGACCACCAGCGGCCAGTAGTTCCCCGCCGCGGCGACGACGATGACGTTGGCAAACACCGCTACCTGAATCGCCCAGCGCAGAATCTCGGTCGTATAGCCGCCGAGGCTGATGGAAATGACCTGGGCGCCGCGGGCGACCGCGACAAGGATGGCCTCAGCGAGGACGACGTCGTCCAGGCCCGGCGGCAGCAGCACGACGTCGGGCGTACAGCGGACCGGGAAGATGGTCGCGCCCGGCGCGAGTCCCGCCACTGTGCCTTCGTTGACACTGACGATCATGCTGGCGGTGCGCGTGCCGTGAAAACGGTTCGTAAGCCCGGGAATGCCGATCCCCGGAACCGGCTCCAGCGCGCTCGGCCCAGGCACGGGCCAGACGCATGCTTCGAATCCGGCGGTGTAGTTGGGGCTCGCCCCGCCGGCGAAGTTCAGCTCGGGATGCGCCGTCCACCCGGTGTCGGTATGGCCGACCACGACGCCGGCGCCGGTGGTGCCGGCCGGAACCGTGTTGGCGCGGATGTTCGCCAGGTGCCACGTCGCCGCGCTCGGCACGCTGGCCTGCGGCGGAGCGGCGCGCGAGGGAAACAGCGCCGAGAAGGCCGCGACCTGCAGCGTGACCGGATGCTCGAGCGCCGGCGTGACGCTGGCGACGTCGCAGGCCTTCTTCAGCGCGTGGGAGAAGTCGTAGAGCTTGCCGGCCGCGCAGCAGTTCTTCTGGCGGAATTCGCGCCTCTGGATCGGCAGGGTCAGGATGACGAATTTCTGATCGAGGAGTTCGCCGGTGATCGGCAGCCTGATCTTGCCGATGGCCGGGCTCGGCTCCTCGAGGCGGAACGGCAGGCCGACCAGCTTGCCCGCCGCCAAGTCACGCTTTCGCTTGTCGAAGGTCGCGTCGTCGACCAGATGCTCCCTGAGCCGGTTGCGACCACGGCGCGGATCGTACTTCCAGATGCTGTCCTTGTAGCGGAGGAGATCGGGGAAGAAGTCGGCGAGCTTGGTGCCGAGATGGATCTCGATGCACTTCCTGACATCGGCCAGCTTCTGCTTGGGCTTCAGGCGGATGGAAAAGCGGACGTTCGGCAGCGGGTTCCTGCCGCGCGGGAGCATGCGCTTGGGCGGCTCGCCCTTGGACGGATCGGCCTTGCGCGAGGCGCGCCGCGAACTCGGTTGCGCGTTCATTGCTTTCCCCCCTTGGTTGCAGGCTAGATCAGTGCGGATTTCCTGGGTTCGGTATGATCTTGTTATCTTAGCTCAATCCAATTCGTCGATATTAACTAAAATAATTTAATATATTCAATATATTGTGGCGCGGTATCGGCGAGCGGAAAGCGGTGGGCGCCTCGGCGGGCGCTTCGTCCAGAGGTAGATTGCCGCCGAGCGCTCAGCTTGGCGGAGCGGGCAGCTTGAGGCGCTCGGCCAGCGCCTCGAAGCGCGGCACGCGGTACAGCGGCAGGAAGGGCGGGTGCTGCCGGAGGAACGGTGCCATCGCGCAGCGCGCCTCGACGCAGCGTTCGAGCGCCTCGAGCGCGCGGCCGCGCTCGCCTATGGCCATCCATTGCAGCGCCGTCTCGTAGGGCGCATCGAGGAAGCGAAGCCATTCGGCCATCGCCGCCGGATAGCCCTCGCTCTCCTGCATCCGCGCAAGCTTCTCGCCGAGCGCCGCCTGATCGGCGAGCACGAGCCAGCGCCGCCGCGCCGCCATCGCCTCGTCGAAGCGCCCGAGCTGGTCGAGCAGCAGCACGCGCAGGAGATGCGGCTCGGGTGCCGATGGTTCGAGCGCCACGGCTTCGTCGAGCGCCGCCAGCGCCGGCTCGGGCTGCCCCGCCATCCAGCGGACCGATCCGAGCAGTTCGAGCGACCGGCGCCGCGCCGGATCGATGCGACGCGCGCGACCGATCTGGGCGAGCGCCTCGACGTGCCGGCCCATCGCCGCCAGGAACCAGCCATGCGCTTCCATCGCCTCGACCGAATTCAGGCTCACGGCGACCGCACGGTGATAGGCGGCCTCGGCGGCTCTCCAGTTCCAGTCATGGAAGAGGGCGAGATCGCCGAGCACGGCCAGCGCTTCGCCGTTGCGCGCATCGAGCGCCAGCGCGCGCTCGGCGGCGTCCTTGGCGCGGCGTCGATCGTCCATCGTCATGTATGCCGACGCGAGCCCGGCATGGGCCGCCGCGTAAGCCGGGTCGCGCGCGATCGCCTGGCGGAACGGCGCGATCGCCTCGGGTGCGAGCTCGGCCTCGCCGAGATGCCCGCGCCCCTCGATCTGCAGCAGCCACGCTTCGGCGCTGTTCAGCGACGGGATCCGGAGCGCCGCCTCGTCCTCGGCGCCGAAGCGCGGCACGAGGCTGCGCGCGATGCGCGATGCCAGTCTCTCCTGCAGCCGGAACGGGCCGGCATCCGTCTCCTCGAAGCGCTCGGTCCAGCGACGCGCGCCGGTGGCGACATGGACAAGGCTGGCGACAACGTGAAGCCGCCCGGCCTCGCGCCGGACCGATCCGTCGAGCAGGTAGTCGGCGCCATCGACCGGCTCGCTCGTCCGTCGCACCGCAAGACGCGGCTGGGCGGAGAGCTGGCGGATCAGCGCCTCGGCGAGGCCGTGGCCGAGGCGACCCTCGGGGCCGGTCGGATCGGCACCGAAAGGCAGCATAGCCAGCCTGACCGGCGGCAGCCGTCGCGCCTCCGCGTCCCAGCGCTGATCGAGATAGAGCGCAGCGAAGACCAGCAGGATCAGCAGCGGGATCGACGCGGCCACCCACCTGACGAAGCGGCGCGTCTTCGGCGGCGGCCGGCGCTCCGCGACCCACCAGGCCGGCGGCAGCAGGCTCACCGGCGCGGCGAAACGGTAGCCATCAGGCAGAGTTTCGACAGGCGCACCCAGCAGATCGTTGAGCGCGGCGATCGCGGCCGCGAGATCGCCATCGTCGGCGCCGGCATCGCCCCAGATCTGAGCGAGGAAGACCTGGCGCTCGACGATCCCTCCCCTCGCCTCGAGCAGCCGCCGCAGCACCTCGGCCGCGTCGACGCCGAGCGGCAGAACCTCGCCGTTCCGCGCCAGGCTCCGGCGGGCTGAGTCGAAGACATAAGGGCCAAAGGCACAGAGCGACATGCGCTCAATTCTCGCCTTCTCGCTCCCGCCCGCAAGCGATCAGGCGTCGATCGCGTCGAAGACGAGCAGCAGCGCTTCGCCCTCGCCTGACCATCGCCTACGCGGCCCGCTCGGAGCGGCCCGTCGCCGGACGGACGGTGCCGCGAGCGAGCGCGAGCCAGCCGGGCATCAGCTCCTTCACCTGGAAATGCCCGGGCGTCACCGGGCCGGGCAGTGCGAGGCCGAGCGGATCGGCGGCGACGAAGCCGAAGGGCCTGTAGTAGGCGGGGTCGCCGGAGACAAGGCAGAGGCCGTAGCCGCTCCGCGCCGCCTCGGTCAGGCCCTTGGCGACCAGCGCCTTGCCGATGCCCTGGCCGCGCAGCGAAGGATCGACCGCGAGCGGCCCGAGCAGCACCGCGTCCGCGCCGCGGTCGAGCTCGACCGGCCAAAAGCGAAGGCTGCCGACCAAGGATCCGCGCTTGCGCGCGACCAGCGAGAGGCCGGCGAGTGGCGTGCCGAGCCGGAGCTTGTAGACGGTGCGTTCGTGCCGGTTGGCGCCGAAGGCGTGATCGAGAAGGATGTCGATGGCGGTGCCGTCTTCAGCCCGCTCGGGCTTGAGCGCGTACATGGTCCAGGTCCGTTCCAAAACGAGAGACAAGGGAAGCCGACTAGACGCGGCATCCGCCTCGCGTTCGGGACCTCGGACGACAACGGATAGAGAGAGGCCGTGAGCGGAGACGACAGACGCCGCGCGCTAAAGCGCGTGGCCTTGTCGTCGTCGTGAAACGTTCCTGAGCGGGCTCATGGCGGCGGCAATGTGCTGAAATCCGCGTGGAATTGCAAGAGGGAAGCGATCCCGCCGCTCAAGCCGGCGGGAATCGGACATGAACGCGATTGAGGTAGCGCGTCATCGGATCGTCAGCCAGCGCGCAGGCGAGCTCATGCGACGGCACGGGCTCGAACCAGTCCTCGTCGGCGTTCGCGTTCCGCAGGAGACCGTATCGCGCCCAGAACATCATGCGGTTTCCCCGCGTCGGCGGCAGGCCGCGATGAAGGCCGGTGGTGTCGGCCATGAAGCCTTCGCCGGCCGCGCCGGTGATGGTGACGATCTGGGACCCGAAAAGATGCTCGTAGAGATCGTCCAGACCGTAGCCGGCGTCCATCAGAGACTCCGCCTGGCCAGCGTCGATCCCCGGTTCGGTCGCCGCCGCCCGCCGCAGCGCCTCCCTGACGCCCTCGAGACTGTGGCTCGCGCGAATGAACTGATGCGGGCCGTCCTCGGCGCCGACATCGGTCAGATAGACGAAGAGGGTGCAGAACCGGTAGTCGTCGGCATCGCGATGGAAAGTCTGCGCGTACCGCGCCGGCTGCGGGCGGCCGCCGAAGGACCACCATCCATGCAGCGAGTAGAGCGTCGGCCAGCATCCGAGCCTGGCAGCGGCCAGCTCGACGATGTCGCGACGATTGGCCAGCGCCAGGAGATGGGGCGCACCCACGATGACTGCGCGCTGATACGCGGCGTAATGCGCCGAAGCCGCGAGATCGTCCCAGGACCTTGGCTTGCGATCGCTTTGCATCAAGGTGTGACCGTCGAATGCCGGAAACTCGCGAAGGTAGGCGAGGATGTCGGCGATCTGCGGTGTCGTCAGCAAGGGTCCGAGCTGCAGGAAACCGTCGCGATCCAGGACATCGCAAGCCGCGGGACGGGCAGGTGCCGGTCCGAGAAGCTTCGCAAGCTGGTCGACGATGAAGCCGCCGATGTCCTGCCGGGCGGCGAAAGGCAGGAACGGGAGGGTCCGCTCGTGAACGTGACGCAGCAGCTTGAACTCGATGGTCTCTTCCACGGCTGGCGGATCCTCATGCCGCCGCCAATCCTGGAGGTCGGCCGGAACAGTGATGCGGGACGGCAAGCATACCGCAGCGGAATTCGGAGGTTCAGGGCCAATCGCACGACCCGTATACTGCGGCGATGCCGTGCTGGCAAAGGCCCTGCGGCAGGCGCAGGCGCAGGGTTGACGACGGTACTACGAGGAGCTGGCGAGGCATGGCAGAGGACGAAGCTGGGACAGCCCGGGCGGCCGACGATCCGCTGGCGGCGATCCGGGCAGCCTTCAATGTCCGACACTTCGCCGAGGCGAGCCGATTGCTGAGCGTAACGGCGGAGATGCAGCGCCGCGATCCGTCGGCGCTGCTCCTCGCGGCACGCATCGCCGTCGAGCGGTTCGACTACGACTCCGCGATCGCGCTCGCCGACGAGGCCGCGCAGCGCGGTGCGTCGCCCGCGTCCTCCTCGACCGTGCGCGCTCATGCGCTCATCGGCGCCGGCCGGCCCCTCGACGCGATGGACAGCTTCCGTGCCGTGGGCGCCGGCGGCCCCGATGCGCGCGAGGCGCGCGCCTATCTCGAGGTCGACCGGCACCGGGTCGCCTATCGAGCCTGGCTCCAGGGGCTGAACAGCACCTACAGGCCCGGAGAGGTGCAGAGCGTTCTGCCGCGCCCGACCGATGTCGAGGGACTGCGGCAATGCGTTGCTTCGCGCACGCCGCTGGACAGAGCACGGATCCTGTCGATCCACACCTGGCACGACGCGACCGTGACCATCAGCGTCGGCAGCGAGATCCGCGTCAACCTTGAGCTGGAGCGCTTCACGCGGACCAAACGCGACTATGGCTACCGCGAGGACTTCGTTCGTTTCTGCCTGGATCGCGCCGGACTCTCGATCGATGACATCGATCTGGTCTGCCTCGATCGACTGGGCAATGAAGTCGAAGGGGTGCCAGTCCAGCCGAATGCCGCGCATACACCCTGCGACAGACCTTCTACCCAGTGGCGCCTCCACGCCCCTTTCGAGGCCTACGTTCTCGGTCGCTGGATCCCCGCCTTGGCGGTCAACCATCACACCGCGCATGTCGCCGGCGCCTTCTTCACCTCCCCTTTCGAAGAGGCGCCGGTTCTCGTGATCGACGGCGGCGGCGACAGCCCGGGCACGGTGACCTGGGGCTACGGCAAGGGATCGGCCATCGTCATCTTCGGCCTCGAGCAGCCGAGTTCCGCCCTGGCGAAGTGGTGGCAGCACCTCACCATCGCCAATTGGCGCATGGCCCCGTTCCATCACCTCGACCCCGGCCCCGGTCCCGGCAAGGTCATGGCGCTTGCCGCTTACGGTCGCGTCGATGCGTCGAGAAACGACAGGCTGCTCGCCGCCATGCGCTTCGGCGGCCAGCGGGTCCGGATCGCCGGCGAAGGAAACCACCTGTCGGTGAGCGCCTGGGACGGACTCCTTCTCGACGACACCGACCTCTCGGACACGCACTCGAGCGAGTCCCAGGACTGGGCACGGGCGCTGCAGGAAGTCACCAACGACGAGATCCACGAGTGCATGGTGTTTCTGCACGACCAGGTGCCTTCCGAGGTTCTCTGCTATTCGGGCGGCGTGGCGCTCAACTGCATCGCCACGTCGGAGGCCATGCGGCGCGGACCGTTCAAGCGCATCCATGTCCCGCCGATCCCCAACGACTGCGGCACGGCCCTCGGCATGGCTCTCTACGCCTACCATGTCGGACTCGGCCAGCCGCGAACGCCGTCGCTGTTTTCGCCCTATACGGGGCCGGCCTACAGCACGAACGAGATCGATGCGGCGGTGGCGGCCTTCGCCGCCCGGGGCGGCTTCGCGGTCGAGACCTTCAGCGAAGAGGAAGCGCTGAAATCCCGTGTCGTCGAGATCCTCGCGGCCAAGGACATCCTGCTGATGTGGCGCGGACGCAGCGAATGCGGCCCACGCGCGCTCGGCCATCGCAGCATCCTCGCCCGGCCGGACATCCCCGACATCCGCGCCAGGCTCAACAAGCACAAGGCGCGCGAATGGTACCGGCCGTTCGCGCCGATCGTGCTTGCGGAGAAGGCGGAGCAGATCCTGAGCGACGAGCCGGCGCATGCGCACTACATGACGACCAGCACGCTGATCCGCGAGGAGTGGCGGAGCCGGCTTCCCGGCATCCTGCACGTCGACAACAGCGCTCGTCCTCAGGTTCTCACGCGCGAGCTCGAGCCGTTCCTGCACGACGTGCTCAGCCGCCTCGACCGGCTGACCGGGATCCCGGTCATCCTGAACACCAGCTTCAACCTGAGCGAACCCATCGTCGAGACCGCGGAGCACGCGCTCGACACCTGGTGGCGGCTCGGCATCCGCCATCTCGTTCTGCACGATCGCATCCTGGTCCGGCGCGCCGCCTAGAACGCCGCCGCGCCGCGCGCTAGTTCGTCAGCGGACCCGAGAAGCTCTCCGGCGCGGGGTCGACGACCCGGCGCTGGCGGTCGCCGATCTCGATCACGGCGTAGCCGCGCTCGCTGCGCCCGTCGGGGAGGAAGCGGAAGAGACCGTCGACGCCGGCGAAGCCGGTCGCCTGGGTCAGCGCCTGCCGGCTGAAATCCGGGCGGGCGTCGAGCTTCGCGAGGATCGCGGCGAGCGCGACGAGATCGTAGGCCAGCGTGGCCAGCCGCGGCGGCCGGCGCTGATAGGTCTTCTCGTAGGCGGCCTCGAAATCGGCGCGCGCCTCGGGCGGCGGCGCAACGAACCAGGCGCCGCGCAAGGCCGGCTCGTTGGCGAGCGTCGGGTCGTCCCAGAGTACGGTGCCGAGGATGCGCACATTCTTCGGATCGACGTCGTAGCTGGTGAGCAGCGGCGCCACGGTGCGCAGGCGGTCGCCGCCTTCGGGCAGCAGCAGCGCATCGAAGCCGAGATCGCCCTGGCCTTGCAGCCCTTCGAGCCGGCGCAGCGCCTGGCGCGAGACCTCGTCGGTCTTGCCTTCGTACTGCTTCTTCTCGTTAGCGAGCGCGAGCGAGCGGCGCTCGAAGTCGGCGAGCCGGCGCAACGTCGGCGCGATGTCGGTCGTGCCGGGATCGTAGGTCTCGCTCCGCGTCACCTGGGCGCGGTTGGCGCGCGCCGCCTTCTGCAGCTCGTCGGTGACGGTGTCGCCGAAGCCGCCCCGGGGCGCCAGCACGGCGAAGCGCCGCGAGCCTCCTTTGGATGCCGCATAGGCGATGACGCGCTCGACCTGAGGGCGCGGCAGGAAGCCGAAGACGAAGACATTGTCGCCGGCGACCGACTGGTCGTTGGAGAAGGTGATGACATTGACGCCGGCGGCGCGCGCGATCGGACCGACCGCCGCGGCCTCGGCGCCGAAGAGGGGTCCCAGGATCAGGCGTGCGCCCTGGCCGATCGCCTTCTCCGCCGCCGAGACCGCGCCACCCGGCGTGCCGCCGGTATCGACGGGAAGCAGCGTGAAGCGTTCGTCGGCGGCATCGAAGAGCGCGAGCTCGGCCGCTTCCAGCATCTGCTGGCCGAGCGCCGCGTCGCGCCCGGAGAGCGGCAGCAGGATCGCGACCACCGGCAGGTCCATGCCCGGCGGCGGTGTCAACGTGACCTGCGGCGGTGGCGCCGGCGGCGTCTGGACCGGCGGCGGCAGCGCCGGCGCGGGCGCCAGCAGGGGCTGCACCGGCTGCGGACCGCTGGCGATCGGCGGGCGCGCTTGCGGGCCGCCGAACGGGTTCGCTAGGTTGCCGCCATCGGCGCATCCGGAGATGAGCAGCGCGAGTCCGGCCATCGCCCCGGCCATTGCCAGGAGCCTCCGTCCCGACCATGACCTCGTCCCGGGCTGATGCCGCATCGTCACCTCCATCTGACGCCGAGGGTAGCGAAGCCTCGCCACCCGGTAAACTCGCACGCCCGCTCGACGCCGGCCTCTATCTTGTCGCGACGCCGATCGGCAACGCCCGCGACATCACCCTGCGCGCGCTTGATGTCCTGAAGATGGCGAATGTCGTCGCCTGCGAGGATACGCGGACGACCGGAAAGCTGATGACCATCCACGGGATCAAGGCCTCGCTCCTGCCCTATCACGACCACAACGCCGAAAGGCAGCGGCCGTTGCTGCTGGCGAGGCTGGCCAAAGGCGAGGCGATCACTCTGGTCTCCGATGCCGGGACGCCGCTGGTTTCCGATCCCGGCTACAAGCTGGTGCAGGAGGCGCTCGCCGCCGGACACCGGGTCTTCCCGATCCCCGGCGCCTCGGCGACGCTGGCGGCGCTGACCGTCGCCGGCCTGCCGACCGACCGCTTCGCGTTCCTGGGCTTCGCCCCGCCGAAATCGGTGGCGCGGCGGCGCTGGCTCGGCGAGGCCAAGACGTTTCCGGGCACGCTCATCTTCTATGAATCGCCGCAGCGCCTGGCGGAGTCGCTCGCCGACGCAGGAGCCGTTCTCGGCGACCGGCCCGCCGCGGTGGCGCGCGAACTGACAAAACTGTTCGAGGAGACGCGGCGCGAGCGGCTCTCCGTGCTGGCCGCCCATTATGGCGAGGCCGGCCCGCCCAAGGGCGAGGTGGTCATCGTGGTCGGGCCACCCGAGGAGGCGCCAGCCTCCGAAGCGGATCTCGACGCGGCGCTGAAAGAAGCGCTCGGCCGGGGCCTGAGCGTCAAGGACGCGGCGAGCGAGGTGGCGCTCCGCCTCGGCGTGCCGCGCAAAGAGGCCTACAGCCATGCGCTGGCCCTCGCCAAGGAAGAGTGAGGACGGCAAGGCGCGACGGAGCCGCGGCCGCCGCGCCGAGCTCGTCGCGCTGCTCGCGCTGATGATGCGCGGCTGGCGCCCGGTCGCCCGCAACCTGAAGACGCCAGTCGGCGAGATCGACCTGGTGATGCGACGCGGGAGCGTGCTCGCGGTGATCGAGGTGAAGACCCGCGCGCAGTATGCCGAGGCGGCTGAGTCGATCCTCCCGCAGCAGCAGGCGCGGATCGCGCGAGCGACCGAATGGCTGCTCTCCCAGCGCCCGGACCTCGCGGCGCTCACCATCCGCTTCGATGCGGTGCTGGTGACGCCTGGACGCTGGCCGAAGCATCTGGTGGATGCGTATTCTCGGCCTTAGACGGAGAAGCCCCATGCGCAAGCCGCACCTGAAAAGTCTCGGGCCGCATATCCCGCCGCTGGAGCATGTCGTGCAGTACCGCGACGCGCCCGGCTATGTCGTCTTCACCATGCCGGTCGAGAAGCGCATCCGCGTCGAGCTCGGCGGCACGGCGATCGCGGATTCCAGGCGCGCGCTGATCCTGTGGGAGAGCGAGCACCTGCCCGTCTACTACGTCCCGCTCCGCGACATCCGCATGGACCTGATGACGCGGACGGATCATTCGACCAAGTGCCCCTACAAGGGTACGGCCGAGTATTACAGCGCCGTCGCCGGCGGCCGCACGGTCGAGAACATGATGTGGCGCTACGCGAACCCGATCCCGGAATGCCCGCCGATCGCCGACTACGCCGCCTTCACCTGGAACAAGGCGGATCGCTGGCTCGAGGAGGACGAGGAAGTCTTCGTCCATGCGCGCGATCCCTACAAGCGCATCGACTGCATCCCCAGCAGCGCGCATGTCGTGGTCTCGCTCGACGGCGTGACGCTCGCCGAGTCGCGCCGCGCCGTGATGCTGTTCGAGACGGGGCTGCCGACGCGCTACTACCTTCCGATCGAGGACGTGACGCCGGGCGTGCTCTCGCCCAGCGATCATGCGACGCGCTGCCCGTACAAGGGCAAGGCCGGCTATCACCACATCACCGTCAACGGCACGCGGCGCGACAATCTGGTCTGGTTCTATGCCGATCCGGTACCGGAGGCGGTGAAGATCAAGGGCCGTGTCTGCTTCTACAACGAGTTCGTCGACATCGCCCTCGACGGCTAGCAGCTCGAACGTCCGAAGACGGCGTTCTCTTGAACCCCTTCCCCCGGCTCTGCCGGGGGAAGGATGGGATGGGGGCGTAGCCGAACGACCTCGCTACCGCTCGGCCCCCACCCATCGCGACGACGAAGACGTCGCGCGTACCTCCCCCGCGCTTCGCACGAGGGAGGGTCTCGATTCAATCCTTGTGCTGCACCGACGCGCCCGCAACCGCGACCCACTCATGCTTGCGGCGCTCGCTGACGGAATGCTTCGGTGCCGGGAAGTCGCGGTCGGCGAAGGCGCCGACGGCGACGGCGGTGACGTCGGGGAACTGGTCGAGGCGCCAATGCACCGTGGTCCCGCAGTTCGGGCAGAAGTCGAAGGTGACCTTGAAGCCCGAGTCGGCGATGCGCGTGTATTGGCGCGACGGGCCTTCGGCCCTTACCTTCTCCTTCGGATATCGTGCGGAGACGCCGAAGACGCTGCCGGTGCGCTTCTGGCACTCCAGGCAATGGCAGACGGAGACGCGCACCGGCTCGCCTTCGCAAGAAACGCGAAGCTTGCCGCAGTCGCAGGCAGCGATGCGCGTCATCCGCGGCGCTCCACCGGGACGGTGATCTCGACCCAGGCGTGGCGGCGGCTGGCATCGTAGATCGAGCGCGACGGAACCGGCGTATAGCCGGGATCGGCGAAGGCGCCTATGGCGACGGCGATGCCGTCATTGAAGGCCGGCATCTCCCAGCACACCGTCGAGCCGCAATGCGGGCAGAAGCGGAAGCGGATCTCGTTGCCTTCGTCGCCGATGCGGACGTACTCGCTCGCCTCGCCCTCGATGGTCACCTTCTCGCGCAGATAGCGCGCGGCGACGCCGAAGACGCTGCCGGTGCGGCGCTGGCAGGCCTGGCAGTGGCAGATCGAGACGCGCATCGGCTCGCCCTCGCAGGCGAGGCGAAGCTTGCCGCAGGCGCAGGTGGCGGCACGGATAGTCATGGTCTTGCAGATTCTACTCGCAAAAGCGCCCCTGCCGCTAAAATGCCGTGATTCGCATCGATGATCCGCGGATGGAGATCTTACGAATGGCAGCCCCCAGCCTTCGCCCCCTTCTGATCCTGGTCGTATCCCTGCTCGTCGCCTGCTCGCCGCTCGAGATCGGCGTCGGCGCAGGCGCGGCGACCGGCGTCGCCGCGGCGCAGGAGCGCGGGCTCGTCACCACGGCGAAGGACACCGCGATCTCGATCCAGATCCAGGAGCTCTGGTTCCGCACAGACCACGAGATGTTCGGCAAGCTCTCGACCTCGGTCTCCGAGGGTCGCGCGCTGATCACCGGCAAGGTGCAGGATCCGGAGATGCGTGTCGAGGCGATCAAGCTCGCCTGGCAGGTCGACGGCATCAAGGAGGTCATCAACGAGATCGAGATCGTCAACGCCGGCTCGATGATCGACTCGGCGCGCGACTTCTGGATCACCACCCAGCTGCGCGGCCTGATCACGTTCGACAAGGACGTGCACTCGATCAACTACTCGATCGATACGGTCAACGGCACGGTCTACCTGATGGGGATCGCGCGCAGCCAGGCCGAGCTCGACCGCGTGACCAACCACGCGCGGAACCTCGCCTATGTCAAACGGGTCGTCTCCTATGTCCGCGTCATCACGTAAGCCCGAGACCGTCAGCGAAGACGGCATCTGGTTCGCCGCCGCCGGCTCCGAGCCAGACCTCATCGAGGCGGCGCTGCGGCTCGGCCGCTGCGACCATCCGGAGACCGACCTCGCCCCCTACCGCGCGCATCTCGACCAGCTCGCCCGCGAGGTCCGCGCCAGCGGTGCCGCCGGCGCCGTCGAGCGGCTGGAGGTCCTGGTCGAGACGCTCGCCGGCCGGCACGGTTATGCCGGCGATGCCGAAAGCTATGACGACCTCGCCAATGCCAACCTGCTCGACGTGGTCGACCGCCGCCGCGGCCTGCCGGTCGCGCTCGGCATCCTCTATATCGGCACGGCACGCGCCGCCGGCTGGCGCATGGAGGGCCTCGCCTTCCCGCATCACTTCCTGGCGCGCATCGAGGGCGGGCACGACCGCGCCATCCTCGATCCCTTCGCCGGGCAGGTGATCGCCGACGCCGCTGGCCTCCGCTCGATCCTCCGCCGGCTCGGCGGCGGGAAGGCCGAGCTCAAGCCCGCGCATACCCAGGCCGCCTCGGACCGCTCGATCCTGCTGCGCCTGATCAACAACCAGCGCACCCGCCTGCTTTCCGCCGGCAAGAACGAGGCGGCGCTGGCCGTGGTCGAGCGCATGCTGTGGCTGTCGCCGTCCGATCCCGGTCTGGTCGCCGAGGCGGCCGAGATCGAGGTGGCCCTGGGCCGCATCGGCGGCGCGATCCGGCGGCTAGAGCGGCTGTCGGAGAAGGTCGTCGACCCGACCCTGCGGCAGCGCATCGCCGCCGATATCAAAAGATTGCGGACGCGCCTGAACTAGACTTTCGGCTAACCCAGGTTAACCAACCGGCCGCCGAGCCTGTATAGTGGCTGCAGCGGACGGCCGCGCATGCGTTTCCGGGGAGGGGCAGCACGCATGCGGCGGGGCCGGTGCGCGCTATTGCCATCCAGCATCCCATGAAGAAGAGGGCCCGATGAGCCTGGCCGTCGCCATCCAGATGGACCCGATCGAGCCGATCGACATCGACGCGGATTCGAGCTTCGTGCTCGCGCTCGAAGCGCAGCGCCGGGGCCATGGTCTCTTCCACTACCTGCCGAAGAACCTGTTCCTGAAGAACGGGCGCGTCTACGCCAAGGCCCGCCCGCTCAAGGTCCGCCGCGAGAAGGGCAACCACTTCACGATGGGCGCGCCCGAGACGCTCGACCTCGCCACCATGGACGTGGTGCTGCTGCGCCAGGATCCGCCCTTCGACATGGCCTACATCACCACCACGCATCTGCTGGAGCACGTGCATCCGAGGACGCTGGTGGTGAACGATCCCGTCCATGTGCGGAACGCGCCGGAGAAGCTGTTCATCACGCATTTCGAGGGCG
Organism: Alphaproteobacteria bacterium; assembly: GCA_016869375.1. GTDB lineage: Bacteria > Pseudomonadota > Alphaproteobacteria > SHVZ01 > SHVZ01 > SHVZ01. The sequence goes on from VGEH01000021.1 coordinate 27,080, forward strand.
TGCTGCCGCCGACGCTGATCACCTCCGACAAGGTCGAGATCGAGGCGTTCCGCGCCGAGCACAAGGACATCATCCTGAAGCCGCTGTTCGGCAATGGCGGCGCCGGCGTCTTCCGCATCACGCCCGAGGACGAGAACCTCTCCTCGCTGCTCGAGATGTTCACGCTGATGTATCGCGAGCCGATCATCGTGCAGCGCTACCTGCCGGAGGTTCGCGCCGGCGACAAGCGCATCATCCTGGTCGATGGCGTCGCCAAGGGCGCGGTGCTGCGCGTGCCGCAGAAGGGCGAGGCGCGCGCCAACCTGCATGCCGGCGCCGCAGCGGTGAAGACGACGCTGACCAAGCGCGAGCGCGAGCTCTGCGAGAAGATCGGCCCGGCGCTCAAGTCGCGCGGCCTTATCTTCGTCGGCATCGACGTGATCGGCGATTACCTGACCGAGATCAACGTGACCTCGCCGACGGGGCTGCAGCAGATCGGCCGCTTCGACGGCGTGAGCCTCGAAGCCGACATCTGGGACGCGATCGAAGCCAAGCGCAGCGCAGGCGGAGCGGCACGCCCGACGTGAGCATGGGGGATTCCGCGCTGCAGGAGGCGGAAGCGCGGTTCGAGGCGCTGACCCGCGCCATGGACGCTTATGTCTGGGAAACCGGGCCGGATCTCCGCTTCACCTACTTCTCCCGGCGCGTCGCCGAGGTGCTGCCGGTCAGGATAGAGGACCTGATTGGCACCAGTCGCAGCGGCCAGGGCCAGACCGAGGATGTCGACGGCATCTGGCGCCAGCACTACGACGACCTCGCGGCGCGGCGGCCGTTCCGCAACTTTCCGCTTCGTCTTCATTACGCGAACGACGCGATCCGGCATGTCCGCCTCAACGGCGAGCCGCGCTTCGCCGTCGACGGATCCTTCCTCGGCTATATCGGCACCGGCCAGGACGTTACGGAGGAGATCGAGGCGACGGTGCAGGCCCGCTCCTCCGAGTCGAAGCTCAAGGACGCGATCGAGGCCTCCTCCTCGGCCTTCGTCGTCTTCGATTCCGACGATCGCCTGACGATGTTCAATGCCAGGTTCCGCCGTTTCTATACCGAGCTCACCGGCGTCGAGCCCGAGCTCGGCACCACCTTCGCCGTGCTGTGCAGGCGCGCATCCGATCATTTTCCGATGGAGCCGGAGGAGCGCGGGCGCTGGCATGCCGAGCGGCTCGCCAATCACCGCCGGAGTGCTTCCTCGATCGAGGTCCGGATGCCGCACAATCGCTGGGCGATGATCGACGACCGGCAGACCGCCGATGGCGGCGCCATCGTGCTGATCACCGACATCACCGATCTCAAGACGCGCGAGGCGCAGCTGCTGGCGATGCGCGACGCGGCGATGCGTGCGGACCAGGCGAAGACGCGCTTCCTCGCCACCATGAGCCATGAGCTGCGCACGCCGCTGAATGCGATCCTGGGTTTCGCCGACGTCATGCGCCTGGAGATGTTCGGACAGGTGGGATCGCCCCGATATCGGCAGTATCTGGACGACATCCACTCCGCCGGAAAATACCTCCTCGGCGTCATCTCCGACGTGCTCGACACCGCGCGCATCCAGTCCGGCGACATGCGGCTCGGCGACGAGCCGGTCGAGATCGGCCCGGTCATCCGCGACTGCGTCGGCATGATCGCCGATCGCGCCAAGCTCGGCGGCGTCGCGGTCGCCGCCGAATATGCCGCCGACCTGCCGCGCTTCCGCGCCGATCCGGTTCGCTTGAAGCAGATCCTGACCAACCTGCTGACCAACGCGGTCAAGTTCACGCCCTCGGGCGGGCGCGTCGCGGTGCGCGCCGATCTAGACGGCGACGGGCGCCTGCTGATCTCGGTCATGGATACCGGCATCGGCATGAGCCGCGACGAGATCCAGATCGCGCTCACGCCCTTCGGCCAGATCGCCAACCCGATGACCAGAGCCCATGACGGCACCGGCTTAGGATTGCCGCTGGCGAAGACGTTGGCCGAGCTGCATGGCGGCGACCTCGACATCGTCAGCACGCCCGGCCACGGCACCGCGGTGACGGTGACCTTACCGGCGAGAAGAAGAGTGACGGCGTAATCCTGTTCCCTCTCCTGCCGAAGGCGGGGGAGGGTTAGGGAGGGGGCCTCGTAAGGATGAAGAAGCCCCCTCCCCATCCCTCCCCCTGCTACGCAGGGAGAGGGGGTACGAAGCGTTAGCGGCTCTTCCCGACTGCCTTGGCGCTGCTCGCCATCACATTGAGCTCGGGCGAATCGTAGTAGGTCTGGAACGGTGCGGTGCTGCTGGCCCAACGCCAGTGCAGGCGCTTCAGCACCGTCTCGGCGGCGCGCGTGCTCGGGCGACCGGCGGTGGTGATGAGGCTGACGTGATCCGAGTCGAGGTCGGGCGTGCCGAGACGGACCACGGCGACATCATCGGGCGTCGAGAGACCGCAGCTTTTCAGCGCATCGACGATGGTGCGCCCGTCGACGAAGCTGGCGACGACCAGCGCGGTGAAAGGCAGCCGCTTCCCCTTGCCCTTGAGCTGACCGACGACGCCGGCGAGATCGCGGAGGCCCAGCTTGTCCGGATCGGTCTCGGCGACGATCACCGGGCACTCCTCCTCGCTCAGGCCGGCGCCGCGGCAGGAGGCGCGGAAGAAGCTGGCCGTCCTCAGGAAGAAGTAGTTGCTGCTGGCCTCGGTGATCCAGGCGATGCGGCGATGGCCCCGGGCGAAGAGGTGGTCCGTGATCAGCTCGACCGTCTTCGCCGGGTCGTTGGAGACCGCGTCGACGTCGAGATGCTCGAAGGCAAGGCCCTCGATCAGCACATGCTCGGCGCGTTGCTTGAGCAGCGCCAGAAGGGAGACCGAGACCACGGAGGAGCGCGGCTGCACGATCGCCGCATCGTAGCGCGCCCCGGACTTCAGAATCTCCATCACATGCGCGGCGTTGCTGTATGTCAGCATCAGCGATTCATGCCCATCGATCGACAGGCGCTGATGGATGATGCGCGCGATCACGTCGCCGCGCTGGTAGGGGTGCTGGTAGAGGAGCGTCAGCACGCTGCGCGCCTGCGGTGCTACGACGGGCCCGCCTGAGACGAAAGTGCCGCGCCCGACATGGCTCGAGATGATGCCTTCCTGGCGCAGCGCGTCCATCGCGCCCTGGATCAGGTGCTGGCTGACGCCAAGCTCCGCCATGAGCTGGCGGACCGTCGGATAGCGGGCGCCGGGAGCGGAGCCGGCAGCGAGCGCGCGCAGGCGCTCAACGACCTCTTCGCGGTTGCGCGGCGGTGATCGGCCCTGGGCCGTGCCGGGGACCGCGGTCACCGGCCGCTCACTTCATCAGGCCGAGATACTTCGGCAGCCAGAGCGTGATCTCCGGGATGAACATGAGGAGCGCCAGGGCGAATAGCAGGACTCCGCAGAAAAGCCAGACTTCGCGAATGATCTCGCCGACCGGGATGCCCGTCACCGCCGAGGTCACGAAGTGCAGCACGCCGTAAGGCGGCGTGAGCATGCCTATCATCATGTTCACGGTGACGACCAGACCAAAATGAACGAGGTCGATGCCGAGCGCGCGCGCCGTCGGCAGAAGCACCGGCACCAGCACGAGCAGCATCACGGTGGTGTCGATGAAGCATCCGAGAACGATGAACAGCACCATGATGCCGCTGAGGAATCCTGTCGCCGACAGGTTCATCGACAGGAACCAGGCAGCGACCATATTGGGCAGCTGCTCGGCGGCGACGGCGTAGTTCACCAGGAAGGCGCCGATGATGATCGTCATCACCGAGGCGCTCTGCACCAGCGAGGCACGGAACGATTCGTAGAGCGCGGCCGGCGCCACGTCGCGGTAGATGGTGGCGACGAGGACGAGCGCGTAGAGCGCGGCGACGGCCGCACCCTCGGTCGGGGTGAAGGCGCCGATGCGGATGCCGCCGAGGACGAGCACCGGCAATCCCAGCGGCGGCAGCGCGCGGAGGAGGATGCGGGGCAGCGCCGCCAGCGTGATGCCTTCGCCGCGCGGAAAGTTGCGGCGGGTCGCCTGCCAGGCGACCGAGGCCATGAGCAGGCCCGCGATCAGGATGCCCGGCACGACGCCGGCGGCGAACAGCGCGCCGACCGAGACATTGGCGATCACGGCGTAGAGGATGAAGGGAATCGACGGTGGGATGATCGGTGCCAGGGTCGCGGCGGCGGCGGTGAGCGCCCCAGCATAGCCGCCGCTGTATCCGGCCTTCCGCATCATCCGGACCAGCACCGCGCCGGGGCCGGCGGCATCGGCGACGGCACTGCCGCTCATGCTGGCGAAGACGACGTTGACCAGGATGTTGACGTGGCCGAGTCCGCCCGGGATGCGCCCGACCATCGCCTGTGCCAGCTCCATCAGGCGCGTGCCGATGGAGCCGACGCTGATCAGCTGGGCGCAGAGGATGAACATCGGGATCGCCAGCAGCACGTCGGACTGCAGCATGGCGTTCATCACCTGCTCGGCCGCCAGCCCGACATCCGCGCCCTTGACGATGAGGTAGAGCAGGCCCCCGACCAGCATGGAGATGCCGACCGGCACGCGCACCAGGCTGAGCCCGACGAAGGCGACGATGAGGACGATCAGCTGCGTCGACATCAGGCGTCCGGGTTTCCTCCGACCGCGCGGACGATGTCCCAGAGCGCGCGTACGCCGAGCGCGGCGATGAACAGCGCGAAGAAGCCGAAGACGAAGTCGAGACGCACGCGCAGGATCGGCGTGCTCAGCACCTTCATGTAGAGAGCGAAATCGACGATCGGCGGCAGCGACCAGAGCGTGGCGCCGGCGACGGCGATGCCGGCCGCTAGGGTCATCAGCCGGCGCACCGCGAGCGGCGCGGCCTCGTAGACGAGGTCGAAATAGATGTGATCCTTCGCCTTCAGGCAGAAGGACGCGGCCCAGAGCGCGGCGATCGAAAAGGCCAGGGTCGGGAATTCCTCGCTCCAGCTCACCGGCCGGTTGGCGATGTAGCGCATGAACACCTGGATGTTGATCGCGACGAAAACCGCGGCGAAGCACAGGACGCCGACGGCGTCGAGTGCTCCGCGCAGCTTTCGAATCATCGGTGCTCTAAGCGTCCGCTGTCAGCGGGCCAGACGCTCGATGCGATCGACCCAGCCCGGCGGGGCCTTCGTCACGTACTCGGAGTCGGCGAAGACCTTGAGGACCTGGGTGCGGAAGGCATCGACGTTCGGCTTGGTGATGGTGAGGCCGGCGGCGCGCATCTTCTCCAGCGTGTCGTCGTCGTCGCGGAACTTGTTGGTGTCGTTGAACACCATCGCCGCCCGCGCCGCATCCCTGAAGATCGCTTTCTGGCGCTCGGAGAGCTTGTTCCAGGCGGTGTCACTGATCGCCAGCATGTTGGCCGGGATCGAGTGATAAGTCAGCACGATCTGCTTCGTCGCCTCGTAGAACTTGGCGCGATAGGTGGTCGAGATCGGGTTGTCCTGGCCGTCGATGGTGCCGGTCTTCAGCGCCAGATAGACCTCGGGCAGCGGCAGCGGCACCGCGTTGGCGCCGAGCGCCTTGCCCATCAGCAGGAAGGCGGGCGATCCGGGCATGCGGAGCTTGACGCCGGCGAGATCGGCCGGGGTCTCGACCTTGCGCGCCTCGCGCAGGTTCACGATGCGCGGGCCGGCATAATAGTAGTCGAGGATCTGGACCTGCAGGTCCTTGGCGATGCGCGCCTTGTATTCCTTGCCGATGTCGCCATCCATCGTCGCCTTGACGTGGTTCCAGTCCTTGAACAGGTAGCCGACGGTCATGACGTTGTATTCGGGGATGCGGTCGGCGATGTCCCACCAGGAGAGGATCGACATCTCCACCGAGTTGCGCTGAAGCGCGACGATCTCGGTGCCGGCGCGGACCAGCGTGCCGGTGTGATGGATCTGCACGTCGAACTCGCCCGGCGCCGAGCGGTCGACCCACTCCTTGAACACGTACATCATCTCGACCGGCAGATCGCCGCCGATGCCGGCGGTGCCGAAGCGGATGGTCTGTTTTTGCGGCGCCTGCGCGGCGGCGTCCGCGACGCTGCCGGCGAAAGCGGCCCCGGCGACGAGCGCGGCTGAGATGATGGCCGCGGAGCGGCCCTTCAATGCATCGATCATGGGCGTTCCCCTCCTCAAGGGCCGGTCGTGACGACCGCGTCGAGGCGGCCGGTGCCAGCTGGACGGCCATCCTATGCCGCAGGCTCATTACAATCAATACATTCTACTGCAAGATTGTACGAGGCGCCTGCTGCGTCGCAGCACAATAGGCGCGTGAATGTCTCCTTATCTGACGCTATGAGTGTAAACAGGCCGGACAAATTGTATTGATTGCATCAACGAGTTGAGGCCTATTTGGCGCCGAACCGTCCGAGGAAGCGAGACTCAAAGATGCCCAAAGCCGCCCGCGATCTGCCGCACGGAATCGTCGCGTCGTCGGTGACGCCGTTCAAGCCGGACGGGTCGATCGACTTCGCCAAGCTGAAGCCGCATATCGACTGGCTGATCGAGGAGCGCGTCAACGGCATCTCGCCGCTCGGAAGCTCCGGCGAGTTCTTCGCCATGGAGTCCGACGCGCGAAAGCGCCTGGTCGAGGCGGCGATCGAGGCGATCGACGGCCGCGTGCCCAGCATGGTCGGCACGCATCACTATTCGACGGCGATCACCGTCGATCTCTCGAAGCACGCGGAGAAGGCTGGCGCGGATTCGCTGCTGATCGTGCCGCCCTATTACGGGCTGCCGACGGCGCAGGGCGTGATGGATCACTATCGGCGCATCGCCGACGCCGTCTCGATCCCGATCGTCATGTATCACAACTCGGCCGGCACCAATGTCGACCTCGGCACCGAGCACATGATCAAGCTGTTCGAAGAAGGCGCGCTGGCCGGCGTGAAGATGTCCCACCTGATGCCCGACCGCATGGTCGAGCTACTGCAGGCGGGGCTCAAGCGCGCCACCATCTATGCCGGCATCGACTACGTCGCCTTCGAGGGCCTGTCGCACGGCGCGCATGGCTGGATCTCGGCGATCCCGAGCATGACGCCGCGCATGGCGGCCGAGATGTACGAGACGCTGACGATCAAGGGCGACCTGGTCACCGCGCGCAAGCAGTGGAAGCGGCTTGCGCCGCTGATGCGCTTTGTCTTCCAGGGCTCGCACATCTCGCGCAACGCGCCGGCGCCGCACTGGGCCGCGATCATGAAGACGGGCCTGAGCCTGATCGGCCCGGATGTCGGCCAGCCGCTGCTGCCGAGCGCGCCGCTCGATCCCGAGAACACCGCGATCCTCGCCGATCTCCTGAAGAGCCTCGGCTACAGGGTGCGCCAGCCGAAGGCGGCGAAAGCCAAGGCGGCTTAGGGCGCCATGACCGGGACGTTCGTCTCCAAGGACCTCGCCGTCGATCCGGCGCTGGTCCGGACGTACAGGGACTCGACCGACCTGCTCGCGCGGCCGGCGGAGCTGCGGCAACGCCTCGTGGATGACGGCTACCTGTTCCTGCGCGGCGTCCTCGATCCGAAGATGATCGCCGCGGCACGGCAGGAGGTGTTCGGCCGGCTCGCCGAGGTCGGCGAGATCAAGGCGCCGGTCACCGACGGCATCGCCACCGGCACCAGCCGGCGACGCGAGATCTTTCCCGATCCGGGCGTGTTCTGGAAATCGGTCTGCGAAGGCCCGGCGCTGCGTGCGGTTACGCATGGCGCGCGCTTGCGCGAGATCCAGAGCCTGCTGTTCGACGAGCCCGCGGTGCCGCTCGACTACATCGCGCTCCGTGCCGCGGCGCGCGGGAAGTCGACGGGCCTGCATTTCGACGGCCCCTACTTCACCCGCTATCACGACCGCATCCACACCTCGTGGATTCCGCTCGGCGAGGTACCGACCGGCGAAGGGCCGCTGGTCGTGGTCGAGGGCTCGAATCGCTTCGACGACCTGATCGCGGAATTCGCCGACCTCGATTTCGCCAAGGACCCGAACCGCCGCGCCGACATCCAGGAAGATTTCGCGACCTTCGCCAAGGCGCGGAACGCCCGCCTGCTGACCACGCATTTCCGGCCGGGCGACATCCTGGTGTTCGGCATGACGACGCTGCACGGGACGCTCGACAACGTCTCGCCGGTCGACCGCGTGCGGCTGTCGGTCGATGTACGCTACCAGCCGGACGCGGCACCCAAGGACGAGCGCTATTTCGGCCCCGACCCGAAGGGCCGTGCGGGCGGCGGCTATGGCGAGCTGAATGGCGCCAGGCCGCTGGTCGAGAAATGGCACGCGCTCACCGGCGGCAGCCACGCCGACCAGAAGGTCGAGTAGCCGCTCACCACTTCACGTAGTCGGGGGCGCAGAAGAAGCCGCCCTGGAACTTCGTCTCCGGGCTCGTAGGATCGCGGGTGTCGCCGTTCTTCAGGACCTCGGCGGCGTAGTCCTCGGCGTTGTCCTCGGGCTTGAAGGCCACGTGCGGCGCGCCGGAGTTGTCCCACCAGGAGCGCGTGTTGGCCGAGCAGCCATACATGATGGTGTAGCCGAGACGCGGCGCATCGAGGCAGGCCTGCACGAGGCGCCAGGTGTCGGCATAGCTGAGCCAGGTCGAGAGATGGCGCGGCTCGGTCGGCTTCGGCAGCACCGAGCCGATGCGCAGGCACGCGATATCCATGCCGGCTTTCTCGGCGTAGAGACACGCCATGCCCTCGGCGAAAACCTTTGAAATGCCATAGAAGGAGTCGGGCAGCGCGGCGGCGCCGGCATCGAGCATCGTCGTGACCGGGTGATAGCCCACGGCATGGACCGAGCTCGCCAGCACGACGCGCTTGATGCCGAGCTGGCGCGCAGCTTCGAGCACGTTACGGGCACCCAGGATGTTGGAGTCGTGGATGATCTCCCACGACTCTTCCACGATGCAGGCGCCCATATGGACGACGGCGCCGCAGCCGGTCGCCGCCTTCTTGATCGCCTCGAAATCGGCGAGTTCGCCGAGCGCGACTTCCTCACGCGGATCGAGCGGCGCCGGGTCGACGCGATCGGAAACGCGCAGAGCCCCGTAACGGTCGAGGAGCCGGGGACGGAGATAGCGGGCGATCTTGCCGGCCGCGCCGGTCAGCAGGATCGGCTGGCCCGGCATCAGCGACGCGGGATCGTGCCGGCGAGCGCCGAGCGGCCGCGGCGGAGCACGCCGCGCGAAAGGAAAATGCCGGTGATCTCCTCGACGATCTGGGTGAAGCGCGGCGAACGCCGGGCTTCGAGGCCGCGCGGCCTGGCCAAGTCGATGTCGATCACGCGCTCGACCTTGCCCGGACGCGGCGACATGACGACGACGCGGTCGGAGAGCAGCACGGCCTCGTCGATCGAATGGGTGATGAAGATCACCGTCTTTCGCGTACTCAGCCAGAGCTCCTCGAGGTCGACGCGCATCTGCTCGCGCGTCAGCGCATCGAGCGCGCCGAAGGGCTCGTCCATCAGCAGGATCGGCGGGTCGTGGATCAGCGCGCGGCAGATCGCGGCGCGCTGCTGCATGCCGCCGGAAAGCTCGTAGGGGTAGCGGTCGTGGAAATCGCCGAGGCCGACGGCTTCCAACAGCGCCTTGCCGCGCTCGGCGTACTCGGCCGGGTTCTGGCTGCGAAGCTCGACCTGCAGGAGAACGTTGTCGAGGATGCTGCGCCAGTCGAGCAGCACCGGCTGCTGGAAGACGATGCCGAGATCGGTGTAGGGGCCTTTGACCGGCCGGCCGTTGATCAGCACCTGGCCCTGGCTCGGCATCAGCAAGCCCGAGATGATGCGCATCAGGGTCGACTTGCCGCAGCCAGACGGGCCGACGACCGAGATGAATTCGCCGGCGGCGATCGAGAGGTCGATCCTCTCGATCGCGCGCGTCTCGGCGTCGCCGCGGCGGAACACCTGCGCCACGCCATCGACATGGATGGCGGAGGTGCCCGACGCGACGGCGGCGTCAGCTTCCTTGCGGAGAGCTGCCGTCATTGGGGGACGAAGTCGTTGGTGAAGAATGCGGTCGCCGCCAGGTTGGTCTGCAGGTCGCGATACTCCTTGAGGAGCTTGAGATTCGCATCCCAGTCCTGGACCGCATGATAGCCCGCGGGCTTGCCCTTGGTATTGGGCGTGTCCATCAGGGCGATCATGACCTTGAGCTGCTAGAGGCCGATATCGGTGTCGAAGTCGGCCTTCACCTTCTTCAGCGACGGCATGACCTTCTCGGGATTCGCCCGCGCATATTCCCACGACTTGGAGGTGGCGCGGACGAAGCGCCTCACCAGGTCGGGCTTCTCCTTGATCGTGTCGTTGTGGGCGAGCAGCGTGAAGCCGAGCAGGCTGACGCCGAGCTGGGCGAAGGTCGTGTGCTCGGTCTTGAAGCCCTTCGACTGCATGACGAAAGGCTGGTCGGAGACGCCGCCGAGCAGCGCGTCGGCGCGGCCTTCCATGACCGCCAGCGGCTTCGCCGTCGGGTCGAGCTGGATCAGCTGGACCTTGCTGCGGTCGAGCTTGTTGACCGCGAGCAGCGCCGGGAAGGTGGCGGTGGTCGAGTCGCCGGGCGTCGTCGCGATCTTGATGGTCTCGAGATCCTTGGCCGACTTGATCCCCTTGCCGGCGAGCGAGATGACACCGGCATCGTTGATGTTGAGGATCGAGGCGACCGACTTGACCGGCACGTCCTTGGTGATGGCGACCATCGTCGTCGAGGAATCGGCGAAGCCGAACATGTCGGTCTTGGCGCCGATGAGCTGGATGGTCACGCCCGAGCCGCGGCCCTCATGCAGGGTCACGTCGATGCCCTCGGCCTTGTAGAAGCCTTCCTGCGCCCCGTGATAGAAGGGCGCCATCCAGCCGCTCAGGTACCAGTTGAGACGGAAGCCGACCGCTTCCTGGGCGGATACCGGCGATGCGAAGATGCTTCCCGCCGTGAGAAGTGCCGCAAGCAGAGTTGTGCGCTTCATGAGCCTCTCCTCCTGTTATAAGCGTTACGAACCGAGCAATTGCTGCTTTTCCGGCGCGTCCCGTTGCGAGACGTGCCACGACACGACGTTGCGTTCGACGAACTCGACCATGGCGTAGAGAACGATGCCGATCAGGCTGAGCCCGATCACGGTCGCGAAGACCATGCCGGTCTCGAGGTTGCCGTTGAACTCGAGCAGCATGTAGCCGAGCCCCTTATCGGAGGCGACGAACTCGGCGACGATCGCCGCCGTCGTCGCCAGCGTCGCCGCGACCTTCAAGCCCGTGAAGATCGCGGGCAGCGAGTGCGGCAGGCGGATCTTGCGGAACACCATGAGCTCCGACGATCCGGTCGAGCGCGCCAGATCGAGAATGTCGGTCGGCACCGACTTCAAGCCCGTGATCGAGCTGACCAGGATCGGGAAGAAGGACAGCAGGAACACGAGCAGGAGCTTCGGCATCATGCCGAAGCCGAACCAGACGATGAACAAGGGCGCGATCGCGATCTTCGGGATGATCTGCAGCGCGATCAGGATCGGGAAGATCATGCGCTCGATCCGCCGCGAATAGCTGACGATGATGGCGAGCGGGATCGAGACGACGATGGCGATCAGGAAGCCCAGCACGATCTCGCTCGTCGTCGCCATCGCGGCGTCGATCATGCGCGGATAGCGCTTCATGAAGTCGGCCCAGATCGCGGTCGGCGGCGGCAGGATGTATTTCGGGATCTTGAAGAGATGCGACGATATCTCCCAGACCACGAAGAGAATGGTGAAGCCGATGATGCCGTCGCGCCAGCCGCGCGTGATCGCCATCAGGCGCTGCATGCGGCGGGTCATGCGAGCCTCCTCACGACTTCAGTCGCATCCGAAAGCTCGCCGAGATTGGCGAGCAGCGTGATCAGCGCTTCGACGTCTTCCTGCGGCAGAGGTCGCGCACGGAGCGCGACGCAGGAGCGGAACTTGGCGACGATGTCGTCCCAGCCCATCGGGTCCTGCGCGTCGCCGTAGCAATATTGCAGCGCCTGCTCATGCACGCTGCCATCCTCGAGCGTCACCGCGACCTTGGCGGGACCGAGACGGTTGTCGCCGCCAAACGCCGGATCGTCGACCTGCACGACGCGCTGGGCGAGCGCCAGCACCTCGGGATCGTCGAGCCGGTCGGAGAGATCCTGGATGGTGAGCTGCCGGCGCACCGCCATCGCCGCAATCAGATAGGGCGTGGCATGGCCGGCATTGTTGTAGTTGGTCGGTTGCCGCTGACGGTCGGCCGGCTCGAATCGCGTCGCCGCATATCCGGCGACATGGGCGCGGATCTCGGCGATCTGGTCTGGCTTCACGTCGTGATCCGTGACGATGCGGCGGATCGCGTCGACATAGGAGCTGGCATAGCGCACGGTCGGCCAGGCCTTGAGGCCGATATCGCAGAGCGCCCAGTCTTTGGCGAGCCCGTCGAGCAGCGCGCCGCGGTCGTAGCTGCCGTTGAAATAGGCCTTGAACAGGCCGAAGCGGCCATCAAGTGAGTCGGGCACCCCGGTGATCCCGGCTTCCGCCATCGAGGCCGCCATCACCGCGGATCGCGCCGAGAACCCGGCGATCATGCCGCGGATCATCGAGGCCTGGCCGGTGGGCGAGAAGGCTTCCAGCGTGCCGGCGGATTCGAACAGTACGATGCCGAAGGCATCGCGCGTCCGCGCCGCGTCGAGCCCGAGTATCCGGCAGCACGCCGCCGTGGCGCCGAAGACGCCGAGCACGGATGTCAGGAACCAGCGATCCATCGGCAGCGACTGCGGCCGTCGCGCCAGCGCGCGGCCCAACCGGCAGATGATCTCGTTGCCGACGGCGACCGCGGTCATCAGTCTCTTGCCGTCGACCTTTCCCGCCTGCTCCGCCATGGCGAAGACGGCCGGAACGACGACGCCGCTCGGATGGGTTGAGCCTTCGTCATGGCCGTCGTCGAAATTGATACCCCTGGCGCTGGCGCCGTTGGCCATCGCCGCCATCCAGGCCGGCGCCTTCGTATAGTGGCCGATGATCGTCGCCTGCGCGGTGCCGCCGGTGCTCATCAGCAGGCGGGCGAGCTTGTCCTGGCCGGTGCCGCGCGCCGCGCCGGCCGAGGCGACGCCGAGCGTGTCCATGACGACGGCACGCACCATGCGGAGAGCACCGGGGCTGAGATCCTCGTATCGAACTTCGGCGGCGAAGCGCGCGAGCTCGATGGACGCATCGGCGGGAGTGGCGGCGGCCATGCGGGCGTCCTTCGTGCTCAAACCGGCCGCCACAGGCTGGAGCGTATCTCGCCCATCTCGCGCTTGAGCTTGACGAAGCTCCTGGCACCGTCGGTCGAGCGATAGATCTCGCCGAGGTTGGAGCAGACGAAGACGAGCTTCGGATCGAAGGGGTGTGCCGCGATGGTCCAGAGCGTGCTGTTCGGCTCGTTGGGCAGCGCCACGTTGGTCCAGGTCTCGCCGAAATCATCCGAGCGATAGATGCGGCCCCAGGAGCCCGGCGGCCCATCGCCATTGGTCACCAGCATGGTGCCGTCCGTGCCGGCATAGACGGCGCGGAAGTACTGGCGCGGCGTGTCGACGCTCACCTGAGAGAAGCTGTCGCCGTCATCCTCGCTCGCATGCAGGCCGCGGTTGGTCGCGGCGAAGAGCCGGCGCGCATTGTTGCGATGGACCACGGTGATGCCGTGGATGTCGTCGCTGGGCAGACCCTTGTTGATTCGCGTCCAGGTCCGGCCGCGGTCGGTCGAGCGCCAGATCGCGTCGATCTCGACGCTGGCCCAGACCGTGTTGGAGTCCTTGGGATCGAAGACGATCTGGGTGATGCGCGAGATGACGTTGAACTCGCAGGTCACCGGGATGTCGAGCTTCAGCTTCTCCCAGCTGCCGCCGCCATTCTCCGAGCGATAGAGCCCGCCGGGGCTGACGCCGGCGATGATCAGGTCCGGGTCGTCGGGGGCATGCGCCACCTGCCAGATGTGCTGGCCGTCCATCGGCGTCGCCAGATGCTGCCAGCGCTTCTCCTTCTCGCTCCAGCGATTGAGGCCGCGATCCGTTGCGGCGAGCACGCTGTCGGGACGGTCCGGATGCGCGGCCAAGCCCCAGATGCGGGACTCGTTGTGCATGCCGTGCTCGCTGTTCGGCCTTACCCAAGTCTCGCCGAGATCCTCGGTGAACCAGACCGACATGCCGATGGTGCCGACGTAGAATTTTGGCTTCATGGCGTTCCCCCGATCCGGATCATGGGGATGGACGCGGCCCGGCGACCCGGACCAGCATCTTGCCGAGATTCTCACCATGGAACAGGCCGATAAAGGCTTTCGGCGTGTTCTCGATGCCGTCGATCACGGTTTCGTGCCAGTGCAGCGCGCCATCGGCGAGCCAGCTCTTCACCTCGGCGAGGAAGGCGCTCATCCGCGCCATGTGATCGCCGACGACGAAGCCCCGGATGCCGATGCGCTTGGAGATGACCTGGTCGAGATTGGACGGTCCGGCCGGCTGGCCGTTCATGCCGGCCATGACGCCGCAGAGCACGACGCGGCGGTGCGGCTTCAAGACCGCGAGCGCGGCTTCCAGATGCTTGCCGCCGACGCATTCGAAGACGAGATCGGCGCCATCTGGGCAGGCGCGCTTGAGCGCGGCCGTCAGGTCCGGCTCGGCCGAGTAGTCTATGGCGGCATCGATGCCGACCTCGTCGATGAGCCAGCGCGCCTTCTGCGCCGAGCCGACGGTACCTATGACACGGCAGCCCGCGAGCTTGGCGATCTGGCAGGCCATGGAACCGACGGCGCCGGCCGCGGCCGAGACGAGCACGGTCTCGCCCGGCTTCATCTCGCCGATGTCGTGCAGCCCGACGAAGGCGGTGAGGCCCGGCACGCCGGCGGCGCCGAGATGGAGCTGCGGCGGCGTCACGTCGGGGTCGAGATGCTGCACCGCCTTGCCATCGGAGAGGGACGCCTCGGCCCAGGGCGCGGTGGTGAAGACGAGCTCGCCCGAGGCGAAATCCGGATGGCGGGAGTCGGTGACCTCCGCGACGCAGCGGCCCTCGATCACCTGGCCCGGCGTCAGGCCGGCGGCGGGGCCGCGCATACGGTTCCTCTGGTAGGGATCGATCGAGAGGAAGAGCGGGCGGAGGCAGAGCTGGCCAACGCCAGGATCCGGCACCTCGCGCTCGGCGAGCTCGAAGTCGGATTCCTTCGGCACGCCGTCCGGGTATCGCTTGAGCCTGATTTCGCGGACCAGCATCCCGTGACGCTAGCGCACAAATCGGCCAGCGATTACGCGGATGGGACGAAAAAGTCCTATTCGGCCTGCCGGCGCGCCTTCCGCGGGCTCAACCCTAGGTCGACGCCTTTCTCCCAATAGGGCGGCGAACGAAAAGCATCGGCGAGATAGTCGATGAAGGCCTTGGTCTTCGGCGCCAGGTGGCGGCGATGCACGTAGTAGGCATGGATCGCCGAGGCGCCGCCGATCGAGGACGCCCAGAAGCCGGGGAACAGCGCCCTGAGGCGCCCGGCCTTGAGATCCTCGCCGATGCGCCAGATCGGCTGCAGCGAGATGCCGATGCCGGCCAGCGTCGCGACATAGATGCTGTCGCCGTCGCGGGCATGGACGTTGCCGCCGACCTCGACCTGTGCCACCTCGGCCATGCCGTCGTAGAAGCGCCAGGTCGACGCGCCCGTAGCGCCGTATGTGAGGCAGTTGTGGCGCGCGAGATCCTCGAAGCTTTTCGGCGTGCCGCGCTTCTCGGCATAGGAAGGCGCAATGCAGACGACGCTGTGCTGCCGCGCCAGCATGCGGCTGATCAGGCTCGCATCCGGTGTCGCGGTGATGCGGATGGCGACGTCGATCTTCTCGTCCAGCATGTGCACGAGGCGGTCGGTGAAGACGAGGTCGAGCCGGATCTGCGGATAGGTATCGAGAAAGCCGCCGAGCGCCGGCGCGATATGCAATCGCCCGAAGCTCGCCGGCGCGGTGACGCGGAGCAGCCCGCTCGGGCCTCCACGAAGGCTCTTCACGATCTCGTCGGCTTCGGCGAGGTCGGCGACGACATGGGAGACGCGCTCGTAGAAAAGCTCGCCCGCCTCGGTCAGCGAGAGCTGGCGCGTGGTGCGGTTCAAGAGCCGCAGGCCCAGCGAATCCTCGAGCTGGCTCACCTGGCGCGAGATCGAGGCAGGCGTAAGCCCGCATTTCCCAGATGAACCATTGAACTGGGCGGCGTCGAATCCATTTGAGCCATAGGACGCAACGTCTTGTCTCATTGGACCGGGGTCGCAGATGGAGCATCTGGCGGGTGAAGCCCAATCCGAT